>JABFSP010000271.1 GCA_013140565.1 Ignavibacteria bacterium | reverse complement strand
GTAGATATAAGCATAAAAAGCTTATTTTTTTTGTGCTTGTTGATAAAATGAGTTATAATATATATTATGTAAAGTTGAATGTTATGTTAATCCGGTTGGTTTGTTGATAACTTTGACGGTTTCGGTTTTGCTTCTGCCCTGTTTTTAGTTGTGTGTTCAATTCCTGGTAATTAATGAATTGATCAGTCATATATATTGTTCGCTGAATTGTATCATATATTTTTTTCTGCTGATCGATCATGATATTTTTGAAGTATATTGCCTGTAGATATGTTGAATTGTGACTATAAATATATTTCATTTAATTGTAATTATTTCACTAATTAAATTGATAAAATGCTCAAATTCTGTTATTTTTGTAAATGGAACTAAATTTCTACTTAATACTGGCGCTCCTGTTATTTTCTATTGGAGTAATTGGAGTTTTAACACGCAGAAATGCAATTGTTGTATTTATGTGTATTGAACTTATGCTTAACTCTGTTAATCTTGTGTTCGTATCATTTTCATCTTTTCTGGGGAATCTGAACGGACAGATATTTGTATTCTTTATAATGACAGTAGCCGCAGCCGAGGCTGCAATTGGACTGGCTATAATCATAGCCCTTTACCGCAATAAATCAACAATTAACCTGGATGAAATTAATATTTTAAAATGGTAGAATATTTCTATTTAATTACGGTTTTACCTTTAGTTGGATTTTTAATAAACGGGCTCTTTGGCACTAAAATAAAGAATGAAAAAGTATCCGGAATTATCGGGTCCTTAATGGTGCTTGGCTCATTTATAATTACGGTTTTAGCTTACCTGCATATTACATCACTGCCGCAGGAATCAAGAAGTATCACCATTCCCCTTTTCAACTGGATATCTTCCGGTTCATTGAATATCAGCGCAGCGTATCTTGTAGATCCGCTATCGGTTACAATGTGTCTTATCATTACCGGTGTTGGATTTCTTATACACGTTTACGCGATTGGTTACATGCATGGTGATAGAGGCTTTGCGAGATTTTTCGCGTTCTTAAACCTCTTCATATTCGCTATGCTTAACCTGGTGCTTGGTGATAACATGCTTCTGATGTTCTTAGGCTGGGAAGGTGTTGGTTTATGTTCATACCTGCTTATCGGTTTCTTTTATGAAAAGAAATTCGCAGGTGATGCTGCCAACAAAGCTTTTTGGGTGAACCGTATTGGTGATTTTGGATTCATGCTTGCAATGTTTTTTATATTTATGAGTTTCGGTTCACTGAACTTTTCAGCTATTAATGCAGCAATACCCGGTTCATTGGTTCCGGTCTCGATGTTCACAATCATAACATTACTGCTCTTCGTAGGCGCAACAGGTAAATCAGCACAGATACCGCTTTATATTTGGCTCCCCGATGCTATGGCGGGTCCGACACCTGTATCAGCACTCATACATGCTGCTACAATGGTCACAGCGGGTGTGTATATGATAGGCAGGACTTCCCTGCTCTTTGCAATGGCGCCGATCACTATGGAAGTTGTAATGATAATCGGCTGTCTTACAGCCTTTATGGCGGCAACAATTGCGGTTGCACAAAACGATATTAAAAAAATTCTTGCTTACTCAACCGTAAGCCAATTGGGATTCATGTTCATGGCAATGGGTGCCGGTGCATTTTCAACCGGTATATTCCACGTTACAACTCACGCTTTTTTTAAAGCGCTAATGTTCCTTGGTGCCGGCGCGGTTATTCACGGAATGCACGATGAACAGGATGTAACCAAAATGGGCGGCCTGAAAAGTAAAATGAAAATTACATTTCTTACTTTCCTGATGGGCGGTATCGCAATTTCCGGTATCCCGCCGTTCAGCGGATTTTTCAGTAAGGATGAAATTCTCTCGAAACTATTTTTTGCGGGACATTACCCCGTGTTTGCTATAGCAGTACTCACAGCGTTCATGACAGCTTTTTATGTATGGAGACTCATCAGCTTAACGTTCTACGGCAAGCCAAGGTATGATGAGGCGCACGTTCACCCGCATGAATCACCCGCATTAATGACAGTACCGCTTATAATACTGGCGATACTTTCAGTTGTTGGCGGATTCATTGGTATGCCTCATATAATTGCACCGAATTTTATTGAACACTGGCTTGAGCCCGTGTTCGCGCCCGCGCTTGCAATTCTGCCTGAACATCATGTAGTCGCTTCAACTGAATACGGACTTATTGCATTCTCAGTCCTTGTGGCGGTTATTGCGATCATTGTATCGCTCAAAATGTTCAAATCCGGCGAGAGACTTTATGCATTCTCCGGCGGATTCTACAACCTGCTTAAGGAAAAATACAGGGTTGATGAGCTTTATGATAAGATAATTGTTTCACCATTGTTGTGGCTATCCGGAGTATTCTACAGAATACTTGATGTAAAGATAATTGACGGAGCTGTAAACGGTACCGCTAAGTTCTTCAACAGCCTTTCACTCGACTGGAGAAAGATACAAACGGGTATCGTTCAGGATTACGCGATATTTTCTGTGGCAGGCATTGTAGCAATACTGCTTTATATATTATTAAGATAAGTAAGTTTTGAATATACTTTAGATATCAGTTTTCAGGAGGATATTTAGAGGAGGAGAAAAAAGGATAGGTTGAATAAACTTATCCTTTTTTATTTATACTATGTTTCAGGGAAAAATATTTTATTTATTTCATCTGCTGAAGATACCATGAATTCAGGATCCAGTTCACTCAATTCAGCTTCGCTTCCAAAACCATAAGTTACCGCAATTGAGGCGATACCATTTGATTTTGCGCCGTTAATATCGTGGTACCTGTCCCCTATCATTATGCTTTCCTTTTTGCTGAGTCCATTCATCAATATTGCATCGGCTATAAGTTTATCTTTAGGTTTATTATCTGCTGACATATCAGAACCGTGAATGCTGTTGAAATATTCCTTCAGATTAAAATGATTCAATACAGTTATTGCAAACTCAAGCGGTTTTGATGTTGCAATATATAATCTGAATCCGTTTTCCTGAAGCTTTTCTATCAATTCAGCCATTCCGGGATATACAGCATTTTCAAAAATGCCGATTTCTGAGTAATGCTCCCTGAAATGTTTTACCGCAATATCGGAATCAGCGGTGCTTAAATTATGCCTTTCGGTATAATATGCCCTAAGCGGTGACCCAATGTAACTTTTTAATTTTTCAATATCGTTTTCAGCGAGTCCGATTTTGGTGAGTGAATGCAGGTATGAATTAATTATACCCGGACTTGAATCAGTAATCGTTCCGTCAAGATCGAAAAGAATGTTCTTATATTTCATTAGCTATGTTTAGTGTCCGCCTCTTCCAGGTCTTGCATTCCATAGTTTAAGCATCAATATAGCGCCAATTACCGAAAATCCTATCATACTCGGTCCCCATGAGCCCCAGCCATATGATTCAATAAGCCATCCGGCGCCTATGCCCATTACTGAGCCGCCTACATACTGCATTCCGTCAAACATTCCCGCTGCTGTTGCCGCTGCGCGCTTGCCGCCAAAATCCATAGAGGCCGTGCCGGAGAGCATTGAATGTACCATTGAAATAGCAAGTGAATTAATTGTGAAAGCAATAACAATAGCTTCAAGGCTTGGCGCTAAGGTTACTATAGCTAAGGAAATTATCTGTAACACATAACCTATAAACGCTACAGGTGGTCTTCGTGATTTGAACACTTTATCCGACATGAATCCGGCAATAAATGCGCCCGCAATACCTGCAATTACAACCGCGAAAGCGTTTCGTTGAAATACAGAGCTTGATAACTCCAAATGATGGACTTCCTGCATATACCGAGGGAACCACTCTTCAAATCCTTTTCTTACCAAACCCGTACAAAATTCTGCAATTGCAATAGTTATAGCTATTGGATTTGTGAAAACTTTCTTTGCAACATATGAAAATGTGATCTTCTCTGTATCTCCGCTGGTTGCATCCTGCGGGTCAAATTCTCCAAGTCCTGCGTCTTTTGGGGTATCTTTTACAAACATAAAGGTAAGTAAAGTGAAAATACCCACTATCATTGCCGGCAAAAAGAATTTCCACTGCCATGGCAATCCGGCTACCAGAGCCGTTGTCATAAGTGCATAGACTGCAAACCTGCCGCTTTGTATCATTGAACCAAAAATCGCTGAAAATACTCCCCTTTCGCTTACGTGGAACCACCCTGCATTAACTTTTATAAGCGCCAGGGCACTGTAGGACTGGAAATACTGGTTCAGGGTCCACATACTGGCCAAATAGATCAGCATGAACGTTCCTGTGCCTAAAAAACCAAGGTAAGCAGCCATACCAAACGCCACATTGAAGATACATGCACCTATGGCACCTGTTATCATGGCTCTTCTGCCGCCCCAGCGGTCGGCTATTGGCCCGTTGAATATCGCGGAAAGTCCGTATATAAGAGTGCTGATTGTAATTATGGTACCAATTTCTGTCTTAGAAAAACCAAATGTATCTGAGAGCTGTTTGTTCGCGAATCCAAAATTGTATCTTGCCATATACATTGCTGCATATGTTAAGCCAAGTGTCATCCAGTTAATACCGCGCCTCTTTTTAAACTCAGGAGAGTGAACAGGTTTAGCGAGCATCTTTTCCATAATTACAGATATTTCAGATTAATTTTGAGATTGAGTTATAGGTTTGCAAATAGTATTAT
>JABFSP010000273.1 GCA_013140565.1 Ignavibacteria bacterium | reverse complement strand
GGATGAAGAGAAAGAAGATATTGAAGAGGCTGATGCTCCTTCATTTGGTACCGATAGAACTTTTGCTTTTATAGGCTCGCTTGGCTTCATTTTATATACAATATCCCCGCAGAATCTGTACTTATTTATAACCGGCGCAATAATATTGGGAGTATTGCTTGGGATTTTTTATTATTCAAAGATCCGCAGTACAAATTCATGGGGGCTTACCTCAATCTTTGTGGCTTTCATAACGTATTCACTTGGACCCCTTATCATTACGCAGCCCAAATGGCTAACTGTATTGATAGTTGTTTCTGTGCTGATACTGGTTGAAAAGAAAACACTTTTCAAGAGGATCTCTGAAAAAATTCAGATAGAAGAATTTACGACTCTTGCAAAATTTCTGATAGTCGCAGGAGTTATATTGCCGCTTTTACCCCGTAATGTGACCATTCCTTTTATCAGCCTTTCGCCATATGAAATATGGCTGACAGTTGTAATAGTTTCGGCGATATCATATGTAAGTTACCTGCTGCAAACTTATTTTTTCAGGAAGTCTGGGGTAATTATAACGGGGTTGCTTGGGGGAATGTACAGCTCAACTGCAACTACAGTAATAATTTCAAAACGCAGCAGGGAAACCGGCGGCGGCACAAGTATTTACGCTGCAGCTATAATTCTCGCAAACGCAATGATGTACCTTCGGGTACTGATACTCATGTTTATCTTTAACAGAGAACTTGCGCTTATGATGCTGCCATACTCTGCAATTTTAATAATCGCAACTGCATCAGCCGGATTGTTCTTATATTTCAGGAATAAACCCGGTCAGAAAGAACTTGTACAGCCGCCGCTTACTAATCCGCTGGAACTGAAAGTATCACTGCTGTTTGCGGGGCTGTTTATTCTTTTCAGTATCATTACTTCATATACAATTACAAATTTCGGCACATCCGGACTGGATGTGCTTTCATTCATAACAGGATTTACCGATATTGACCCGTTTTTGCTGAATATTTTCCAGGGTAAGTATGAACTGCCGCTAGATACGCTCGGCAGAGCTGCGCTGCAGGCAATTATTTCAAATAATATTCTAAAATCGATATACATTTTATCCTTCGCCGAAAGACATACAAAAATCCTTGCAGGAACAGCTATGGGATTTATAACATTGATAACTGCAGCGTTAGCTGTTGTTGTGGAAATTCTATAACAATAAATGAGAACAATAGCAGAAATACACCACCCTAAATGCCGTATATCGGTATTTTTGTGGAATCAGAAATACCTTGTTAAACTTGAGCAGGACGGGCTGGAGCAAACATTTAAGCTCAACCAGTTTGATGTATTAAGTGAAGACAAATTGAAGGAAATGATAAATGAGGAGTTCATTGAATCCGCACTTAAACGATTTGATGATATGCGCACTGAATTGGGAAAACTTGTCAGTTCATAGTTGACAGTTGATAGTTTACAGTTAATTCATATTTGTTATTTGGTATTTACTATTTGATATTTGAACGTACGTGTTGATAAATATTTATGGTGCATCCGGGTTTTTAAATCCCGCAGCATTGCAACCGATGCATGTGAAGGCGGCAAAGTTAAGATTGATGGCACAAGTGTTAAGCCATCGCGTCACATTAAGCCAGGTGATGTAATAACTGTTCAGCAGGGATATGTTAAGCGGGCATTCAGAGTAATAGAACTGCTCGAAAAGCGCGTCGGGGCTCCGCTTGTAAAAAATTACGCTCTGGATATCACTCCTCATGAAGAGCTTGATAAGCTCCAAACTGAAAAGTTTGTATCATACCAAAGCAAATTTAAAGGCGTGGGCAGACCTACGAAGAAAGACAGACGTATGATTGATAAGATAAATGAGTAGTTACAGATTTCAGATTACAGATTGCAGGTTAATAAATAACAATTATATAAGCATTTGATTTTAGCTGAAATAGGGTTGATTTTGAAACATTTTATCATTTAAACTGATTTTTATTATTAGTAATTTTGTAAAATCAATTAATTAAGGAGCAACGTATGTTATCAGGAAAACTTCAGACAGAACTGAATAAGCAGATGAACAATGAGTTCTTTGCTGAATATGAATATCTTTCAATGGCGGCATATTTTCATGCAATGAACCTGGATGGAATAGCAAATTATTTCCACGTGCAGGCGCAGGAAGAACACTTCCATGCAATGAAGATATTCCACTTTGTGCTAGATAAAGGCGGCAAGATTGAGCTTCAGCAAATAGCGCAGCCTGATGTTACGTTCAAATCACCCATAGAAGTGTTTGAAAAAGCGCTTGGACATGAAAAGAAAGTTACAAAATCAATTAACGACCTGATGGACGATGCCATAAAAGAAAACGATCACGCTGTAAACAGCTTTTTGAAATGGTATGTTGATGAACAGGTTGAAGAAGAAGCTTTGGCAAGCAAGGCATTAGGCAAGATGGAGCTTATCGGCGGCAAAGGCGAAGGCTTGCTTATGCTTGACCAGGAATACGCTACAAGATCTTTTACCCCGCCTGCAGCATAATGTAATTCTATTCCAAAAACAATTTCCATAAAGGGAAGCCGTAATATGTCTTCCCTTTTTTTATAATTCAGAGTAAAACATTTAATACAAGTTTACATTTCACATGCATAAACCAAACGACCTGATTACCGAACAAATGGATACTATACATTCCGCAATGGTATTCAACCGCAAGAAATATAGCGATGAAACTTTGCTTGAGCTTTATAAGGCAATTCTATTGCCAAGAATGATAGAAGAAAAAATGCTGCTGAACCTAAGGCTTGGCAAGATAAGCAAATGGTTCTCCGGTATCGGGCAGGAGGCAATTTCAGTCGGGCTCACAATGGCTATGCAGCCCGATGAATATATTTTGCCAATGCATCGTAACCTTGGGGTATTTACTTCGCGCGGAATTCCGCTGGATAAACTTTTCATGCAACTGCAGGGCAGTTATAATGGATTCTCAAAAGGACGCGAGCGCTCATTCCACTTTGGCACCAATGATTACCATATTGTGGGGATGATAAGTCATTTGGGTCCACAGCTTGGCATTGCCGATGGAATAGCCCTTGCAGAATTGATGAGCAGACTGAAAAACAAAAAGCATGAACTTAAAACCACCTCCGTTTTTTCAGGTGATGGCGGAACAAGTGAAGGCGACTTCCATGAATCATTAAACGTTGCCGCTGTGTGGGATCTGCCCGTGCTGTTTGTAATTGAAAATAATGCATATGGACTTTCGACTCCGGTGAGTGAGCAGTACAAATGCAAAGCATTGGTTGATAAAGCCATTGGTTACGGAATGGAATCATACCAGATAGATGGAAATAACCTGCTTGAAGTGTATGACAGGATATTAACGCTGCGCAACAGCATGAAGAAAAAACCCCGTCCGGTGCTGATTGAGTGTATGACATTCCGTATGCGCGGTCATGAAGAAGCATCAGGCGTAAAGTATGTACCAAAAGAATTGTTTGAGAAGTGGGAAGTAAAAGATCCCGTAAAAAATTATGAGGCATATTTAAAGGAATTGGGTTTGCTGAATGACGAAACAATTCAGGATATTCGCAGTAAGTTTAAAAATGATATTGAAGCAGGGCTGGATAAAGCTTTTTCTGAGCCTAAGATAACTCCAAACACCAAATATGAATTAAACGATGTTTACGCTCCATATGAACCTGTGGTAATTGAACCCGGTGAAGAATCCAAAGAGCGGCGTTTTGTTGATGCCGTTTCAGACGGCCTAAAGGAAGCAATGATAAAGCATGACAACCTTGTGCTGATGGGACAGGATATATGTGAGTATGGTGGTGTGTTTAAGGTCACAGAAAATTTTTATAAGGATTTCGGCAAAGAGCGTGTAAGGAATACACCGCTTTGCGAATCAGCAATTGTAGGCGCAACATTGGGACTATCCATAAAAGGTTATAAAGCAATGGTAGAAATGCAGTTCGCGGATTTTGTGACCTGCGGGTTTAATCAGATCGTGAATAATCTTGCAAAAATTAATTACAGATGGGGACAGAACGCTGATGTGGTTATAAGAATGCCGACAGGCGGCGGCGTGGGCGCCGGACCCTTCCACTCGCAAAGCAATGAAGCGTGGTTCACTCACGTACCGGGATTGAAAGTAGTTTACCCCGCAACGCCGTATGATGCGAAGGGTCTGTTATTAAGCGCCATTGATGACCCGAATCCCGTGCTGTACTTTGAGCACAAGGCTCTATACCGCAGTGTAAGCGAAGATGTACCGGATGGTTATTACACTCTGCCCATTGGCAAAGCAAGATATGAAACCGAAGGTGATGATGTTACTATAATAACATACGGTATGGGTGTTTATTGGGCATTAAATGCCCTTGAGAACATGAAGGATATTTCCGCTGATATAGTTGATCTGAGGACTTTGCTGCCGTTAGATTATGAAACGATTGCTGAGAGTGTGAAGAAAACCGGTAAGGTAATTATTCTGCATGAAGATACTTTATTTGGCGGAATTGGCGGCGAAATTGCCGCATGGATAGGGCAGAATCTATTTGAATACCTTGATGCGCCCGTAATGCGCTCAGGTTCACTTGATACTCCCGTGCCATTTGCCACAGAGCTTGAGCAGAACTTCTTCCCGAAGGAAAGATTTAAGGAGCAGTTGAGGGGGTTGGTGGAGTATTAAATTAAAAATAATA
>JABFSP010000292.1 GCA_013140565.1 Ignavibacteria bacterium | reverse complement strand
CCATTTCTCTAACAACTTCATAAACTGTCATGCCCGTATTTACATAGAACATATCCTTGTGTGTACAGATATCACGAAGTGATTTCATGCGGATACTCCTTTCCGGCCTTAATGGTTGTTAAAGACCCTGAAGATAGTTTGACTTAACTGATTTGGAATGCACTAAAGATAATAATTATTGTGCCGTAATGCAACTTTAAATATTTAACATTCAGGAAGGGTTAAGTGTTTCAGTGTAAAACATTGATTTTTAAAGCAAATTGTGTAAATCCGGAAAGGGAGGAAGGTATATACTAATAACAACATGCTAATCTTCAAGCTCTTCACAGTAATAATTCATCCCCGCTAGAGTCTTTTCTATCGAGCGGGGCGATATTCCCGCAGCCTCTACCCTCAGTATCTTTTCATGATCATCAAGATCAAAACTCCATTTGTATATGCCATTAATTGAGTTTAAATGAGGTGCAATGTTTTCTACATGTTCAGTACTAACAACGCCCGTTCTGAATACAAGAATTTCCATTTATTTGATCTGTTAAATTATTTATTCTCTGCCTTTGGCTCTGCTTTTGCTGCATTTCCTTCACATGAATCATCAGTGTATGTGAACACAAACCGGCTGTTGCACTTATTCCTGAATTTTTCTTTTTCCTCCGGTGTCATCGCTTCGTACTTTGCCCTCAGTTTCTTTTTCCACATTTCATCCGGATAACTGTGATTTCTTCTGCCAAATCCCCTGCCCATTGAACCGAAGAGTATTTTTGCAAGCAGAAGAAGTCCGGCAGCATGCCAGTAATTGAGTTCCGGTCCTTTAAAAATTGAAGGGATCAGCGCATTCCACAAAAGCATTACAATTGCGCTTGTAATTGCCAAAATGAGGATCATCTTAAGTAAAAACAGGGGACCCCTGATAAATTTTCTGTGTTTCATAATGTTACCTGTATAATATTCATTTTAAAATTGATTGATCAGCCTAAGATGTAATTTCATCATAAAGCTCTTTTAATTCCTCGCGCAGGTAAAGCTCTGCGTAACGCTTTCTTGAAAGCAGCGTGTTTATTCCAACTCCTGTTATCTCCGAAATTTCCCTGAAGCTTTTTCCTTCGAATTCATGCATAATGAAAACTTCTCTTTGTTTTTCAGGTAGATTGTTCAGCAGTTCCTCCATCATTGGCCAGAATTCCTGCCGGGTGTATTGTACATCCTGGTTTTGAGTATCTCTAAATGTCCGGTCTTCAAACCTGAATGAATTATTCGCTTCATCATCAAAAACAGATTCATTCATCTTATCAAGCGATACGGGTTTTATCTTTCTGTACCAGTCAATTATTTTATTGGAAGCTGCCTTGAAAAGCCAGGATGCAGTTTTTTCAATAGGGTCTTCGCGCATGGTTTTTGTAAACTGGTAGAATACATCCTGCAGAATATCTTCCGCGTCAGACTCCACAGCGACCCTGCGTTTGATGAACCCAAGCAGCCTCGGGCTTTCCTTTTCGATAACTTCCTTTAAACGGGAGTTTTGTTGTTCTAACTTTTCTTTCAAATTAAGATCTTTAACCGGCTCCCGTGAAACTGCAATTTCCATTTATAGCTTCTGAATTTAGAATAAACACTCTTGCTTTCTGTTATTTCAGACGGATTTTATTCAATTTTATTTTATAATATAGAATTTTAAAAATCATGGAAAAATTCAATATTTTGTTGAATAATTATTTCCTTTTTAATGATACGAGACTGCCCGTAAATTTGTACTAATTTAAATCTATTCTTTTTGCAGGAAAACCCACAATACTACCAGTTTCAAACCCCGCAGTTTGAGCCGGCGCATCAGGTAAAAAAGAAAAAAAAGTTAGGTACCTGGCTATACATAGTCATGTTTTTTGCCACCTGTATAACTACCGTTATGGGCGGCGTTTACTGGATGGGAAGAGACCCTTATGATATCAGCAATTTTCACCTGGGGGTAACTTACGCATCACTTATCATATTATTTTTGACTTTTCATGAATTCGGTCACTATTTCGCCGCTAAATATCATAAAATAGATACTACTCTACCATTCTATATACCTATGCCAATACCTGATCTTCTCAATCCGTTTGGAACAATGGGCGCGGTTATAAGGATAAGAGATCCTATAAAGACACGGAAAGCATTATTTGATATTGGCATAGCAGGACCAATTGCCGGGTTTATTGTTTCTGTGGCAGCATTGGTGTACGGTTTGATGACGCTTCCATCTATAGATTACCTGTATGCAATTCACCCGGAGTATGTTGCCGCCGGCTTGCCGCCGTTAAACGGAATTACCTTTGCCAATACATTGCTTTATTCAATACTTTCGAAAGTACTGCCATTACCGCAGAATGCGTTTCTTCCTCCAATGAATGAAATTTATCATTATCCTTTCCTTTGCGCCGGATGGTTCGGGTTGTTTGTAACTTCACTCAATTTAATGCCAATTGGCCAGCTTGATGGCGGACATATCACGTATGCGCTCCTGGGTAATAAACATAAAATTGTCGCGAGGTTTTTCTTCGGACTTCTGATTGTAATGTCAGCTATCGGTGGATTAAATGAACTGGGGTGGACTGACTGGTATGACTATGGTTCGCTTATGTGGATAGTATGGGTAGTGCTTCTGTTTTTTCTCATAAAAATTGATCACCCGCCCATTTATGATCCGCAGCCGCTTGGTGCCGGCAGAAAGCTTCTGGGTTTTTTTGCTTTAATTATGTTCGTTTGTTCTTTTACACCCTCGCCGATAAATGTATTTTAAAAATTGCGAAAGGGAAGTAAACAGGATCCTTTTTCCGAACTAAGGTTTCTCTGTGAGTTTCATGTTCTCTGAATTCAGGAACCATCCGAATTTACCTTCGCCTGTTGAGGGATCGTATTTGATTTTGCATACGCTTGAATTCTTGAAATTCAATTGCAGGTCCTTTACGGGGTTATCTCTTATAAGGTTAAGCGAAAACGTATTCACATCAGGGGCATGTCCGAAAATTGCAACAGTGTTATGGTGTGAATGCCTTTGCAGAAGCTGGAGAAAACGGTTAAATGTATTGCCGCCAATTAGCTCGATAGCGGTTTTAATTTCGTTATCATACTTCAGAACAGATGCGAAAACCTCGGCTGTTTGCACTGCCCTTACCAATGGGCTTGAAATGATACTATCAAATTGAATTTTCATATCTTTTAGCCTCTGCGCAACTATCCTGCAGTGATTCCTGCCGTGAATTGTCAAATACCTGTAGCTTTCTTCAACAATTTCACTGTCAAGATCAGCCGCAACGCCGTGTCGTATGATATATATATCCATCATAATAAGTTTCCTTCCGCATACAGGTAATTATCCGCAGCGGTAATTTCAAATTTCCTGATGGTATTTTCAAGTGCCGCCGAGTGTTTTGCCCTTACTTTAATATAATTATCCGTGAATCCGTAAATATAATCATCTCCTTTGGCTGTTTCAAACAGAACCGTATGACCCGGACCCGCATTCTTCATATAAAAAGCCTTACGTTTTTTGTTGGAAAGTTCTCTCAATATTCTGCTTCTTTCTTTCCGCGCGTTCATTTCAACCCTGCCGGGCAGTGTTACCGCGTAAGTATTCCTGCGTTCCGAATAGGAAAAAACATGCAGGTAGCTTACATTCAGGTTTTCAAGAAAGTTCAGTGTATTTTCAAATCTTTTTTCTGTTTCACCCGGAAAGCCTATTATCACATCAACTCCAATTCCAAGTCCGGGAATACTGCTATTTAGTTTTTCTATGAGGTTTTCATAAAAATCGCTGTTATACCTTCTTCTCATCAGCTTCAGCGTTTCAGGGTCACCGCTTTGAAGCGGGATATGAAAGTGACTGCAGAATTTATCCGATGAGCTTACAAGTTGGATGATATCATCAGTCAAAAGGTTTGGCTCGATCGAGCTTATCCTGACCCTGGGTATTTCCAGTTTCTCAAGTTCATACAATACATCTATAAACTTATTAACCTTCGGTGTACTGTTTTGATAAGTATAATCTCCCGTATTAACACCGGTCAGCACAATTTCTTTGTAACCCAGCCCTATCAGTTCTTTAGCATTTTCAATTACTGTGTTTATTTCCAGGCTTCTCGACTTTCCGCGCGCAAGCGGAATGGTGCAGAAAGAACAATTGTAATCACAGCCGTCCTGTATCTTCAGGAAAGCACGCGTTCTTGATTCAACATCACTTGAATACGCAAAATCAAGATTTGTAATTTCCTCTGTTGGTGATGTAAATACGCAGGAAAGCTCTTTCTTTTCAAACCCATTAACATAATCAAACAGTTTGAATTTTTCATTCGCTCCAAGGACGAGATCAACCCCGTGAATTTCTGCGATCTCATTTGGCTGCAGCTGTGCATAACATCCTGTTACTATAATATATGTTTCCGGATTCCTGTTGAGAACACTTCTTATTATCTGTCTGCATTCTTTATCTGCATTATCGGTAACGCTACAGGTATTTAGCACAAAAATATCGGATTTTTCGCCATACTCCTTCAATTCAAATCCATTGTTGTTGAATTTGCCTGCTAATGTCGATGTTTCCGAGTAGTTAAGTTTGCAGCCCAGCGTATGTAATGATACAGATTTACCCATTATACAAAGTTACTAACAAATTGATACATTTATAATGGAATTTTATGGTCAGGATTTACAATTATAGTGTATAT
>JABFSP010000097.1 GCA_013140565.1 Ignavibacteria bacterium | reverse complement strand
CAATAAATGATGGGGTCCTGCCCAGATGTATATAAAGATCAGCGACCAGAAATGCACAATTGAAAGTTTGTACGAAAATACGGGTCTGTTTGCCGCTCTAGGCAGGAAGTAATACATTAATCTTAAGAACGGAGTGGTTAAAAAGAATGCAACTGCGTTATGCCCGTACCACCATTGTACCAAAGCATCCTGGACACCTGCGTACATTGAGTAACTTTTGTACAGGTTAACCGGAATTTCTATAGAATTAACAATGTGCAGCACTGCGACCGTGACAACAGTCGCTATGTAGAACCAGATTGCAACATACATATGCTTCTCACGGCGTTTCGCTATTGTCCCGAACATGTTGATGGCGAAAACCACCCACACGAGTGCGATCAGGATATCAATAGGCCACTCCAGTTCAGCATATTCTTTGCTTGTGGTAATACCTAAAGGAAGTGTTAGTGCTGCACAAAGTATTATTGATTGCCAGCCCCAGAAATGGATCTTGCTTAAAAGATCACTGAACATCCTGGATTTTGTAATTCTTTGCAGTGAATAATAAATTCCCATGAACATCGCATTTCCTACAAATGCAAATATCACGGCGTTAGTGTGTAAAGGTCTTAGACGGCTGAACGTAATATACGGTATGCCGAAGTTTAAAGCCGGGATGTAGATCTGAAATGCTATCAATAGACCAACAAGCATACCCACCACACCCCAAAGCATTGTGGCGTAAGCAAAATTGCGTACTATCCGATTATCATAACTGAACTTTTCCATTTCCATAATATGGAATCTCCTTTTTGAATTAAGTTTAGTTCGTTTAAATTATTATACTTTTGAAATCAAAATTCATTTTTTGCTTTCGCTTTCATCATCAAACAATATCCTCACAGATGGTGTGTAACGGTCATCATATTGACCGCTTCTGACTGCCCAGATGAACGCAACCAAAAATCCGCCTGCAACCAGCACACTGAAGAAAACAAGTATTATTATTACTCCCATTACAGCCCCCGTTTCCTTGCCATTAGATTAGTAGATAAGACCGTGAACAGTACCACGGTAATTGAGCTTGCAGGCATTAATATTGCGGCAAGTAAAGGTGAAATTTCCGACTGGAAAGCAAGTGTAACTCCAAGAATATTGTATATAACAGATATCACAAAACTTATAATGATAATTTTTTTTGTGGTTTTGGAAAAACCTATTAACTTATTCAGGCTGCTGAATTCAGAAGCGTCAAGTATTGCATCGCATGCAGGGGAGAAGTTAGTAACATCCTCTGAAATTGCTACTCCAACATCACTTTGTTTAAGTGCGCCTGCATCGTTGAGCCCGTCACCTATCATCATTACTTTATGCCCGCCTGCCTGAAGTTCTTTTACATATTCAAGTTTATCGTGGGGTGACTGGTTAAAACAAATGGTGCTCTTATAGTTGAAAAATCTTTCGAGATTCTCTTTTTCGCCTTCATTATCACCCGATAAAACGACGAGTTTGTATTTATCCTTGAATTCTGAAGTAATTTCTTCCAGTCCTTTGCGGTAAATATTATTGATGGCGAAAAATCCTTTTATTGAACCATTGATCGAAAGGAAAATTCTTGAATCAAGCTTTGCGGAATTTCTATCTTTACCGAGCAATATTTTATTATTATCAGCCGCAAATAATGCGCTGCCAAGTTTAATTGTATTTCCTTCAATTACCGCTTCAATGCCTTTGCCTGAATGCTCAACAAATGATGTTACTTCAAGCAGTTCGTTTGTTTCAATTGCATCATATATCCTGCCGCTTAAGGGGTGGGTTGAATTCCGTACCAATGATTTTATCAATTTCTGCTCTATTGAGCTGAGCACGCTACCGTTAAATGTAATATCAGCATCGCCTGTTTTTGTTATTGTACCGGTTTTATCGAATACAATCGTATCTATTTTAGAAATTCTTTCAACCACAGAGGCATTTTTAGCGTATAGCTTTTTCCTGCCGAGTATACGCACTGCATTACCCAATGCAAACGGATTTGTAAGCGCAATACCGCAGGGACATGCGATTATCAATACTGCTGTGAAGGCGTTTATTGCCGTTCTTAAGCTAGTGGGATACCAATACATAAAAGCTGCTGCAGCAACAAATAATATCACTACTGTAAAATACTTGCCAACAATATTCACCAAAGAATTGAACTTATCTTCATCCTTTTTAATGAATGTATCCTTATTCCATAACTGGGTAAGGTAGCTTTGCGAAACAGTCCTTATTACTTCAAGCTCAATAGCGCTTCCGCGCTGGCGGCCGCCTGCGTATATTATCTCTCCGGCAACCTTTGGTACGGGGATCGATTCACCGGTAACGAAACTATAATCTATGTTAGCATTACCATTAAATAAAATTGCGTCAGCGGGAATAAGTTCATTATTCCTTATTAAAATCCTATCGCCGTTCTTAAGATTTGATACCGGGATACTTGTTTCACCGGCTGATCTTTTGAGTGTAACTGAGACGGGGAAATAGGATTTGTAATTTCTTTCAAAGTTAAGGGCATCATAAGTTTTGCTTTGGAAAATTTTTCCCAGAAGCAGGAAAAATATCAATCCGGTCATTGAATCTATGAATCCAACGCCTGTATTTGTAATAATTTCAAATGAGCTTCTGATGAATAAAACAACAAGTCCCAGCACGATCGGGAAATCAATATTTATACTTCTTTGTTTTATTCCGCTCCATGCTGATTTGAAGTAGTCACCAGCAGAGTAAAAAAGCACGGGCGCGCCCAATACCAGGTTCAGAAGCCCAAAAAATTGTTTGAATGAATGTTCGAGTGAGCCAACAGGGGCAAGGTATTCAGGAAAGCTAAGCAGCATTATGTTACCGAAACAGAAACCCGCAACACCTATTTTGTAATATAGACTTTTGTTTGATCTGAATTTTACTTTATTTTCTATATCGCTTAAGCTTATCTGCGGTTCATATCCAACAGCGGTAAGAAGTTCAACTACCTGCCTTAAACTTATTTCATTTGGATTAAACTTAATGGTAACTGTCTTTTGTACGAAGTTCACTTCGGAATGGAGTATGCCGCTGTTTAGTTTGTAAAGTTTTTCCAGCAGCCATATGCAGGAAGAACAATGCACCTGGGGCAATACAAAATTGCTGACGGATATTTTTCCGTCATTGTAGCTTGTTAACTGCGTTACGATCTTGGGGTCATCTAGATATGAGTACCTTGAGCTCGCCGCACTTTCAAGCTTTTTTTGAGATATTCCGGGTGAATTATCAAGGTCATAGTATTTGCAAAGGTTGTTTTCATGTAGTATTTCATACACGGTTTTACACCCCGTACAGCAAAAAACCTTGTCACCACTCTGAATATCCAGACTCTTGTTGCATACATCACCGCAGTGATAGCAGAGAGTCCCTTCCTTTAGGTTTACTTCTGAAATCTGCATATTCTGCTACAAAATTAGGATTTATGGTCATATTTAAATATGACCTGCGTCAATGGAAAGTATGATATTTGTCACTTAATCATTCTATTCAATATGCTGTTTATATCATACTTAAACATTTCATCAGTTTTCATTTTCCATAACTTATGTTTCAGGAATTCACTATATTTAAAAAAATGAATATGGATGTTTAAGAGTACAGCAAAGTATTGTGTGTTTTTAGTGATTTTTGGGGCATTTATGCTGGTAATTCAATCCTGCAGCAAAAATGTAACCAAAATGCAGGGCAAATGGTCGGCAGCCGGTGATTTGGGTGATTCAACAGATATGCGTGCCTGGTATATAACCTATGATTTTGAAGGCAGAAATTACAAAATGTCGGGTTACCCGCCGATCTCTGAAGAAGGCTCATTTGAAATTGTTCAGGAAAAAGGGGATAGTCTACAGGTGTATTTTAATGTAACGAAATCAAGTCCTGAGGTGAAGAGCCATAAAGACTGGATCATTTTGAAAGATAGTTTAATGACAACAGGACAGTTAGTTCTGCGCAAAACAAATTAGAACTGTTTTCATATTCGGTTTTTTATATTACACAATTCCAGCCTAACACCAATTCACCGTTTCATAATTTCGCTTTTACTTTGAAACTCCCTCAATTTTTGGGTATATTTGCAGATTATAATAAAAAATATGAGCGCCTATCCCCAAGGAATGGCGCATTTTAATACAGGAAAGGCATATAATGCGTAAATACTTTGTTCTGAACATTATTCTTGCTGCTTTATTCATTTATGTATATGGCTGCGGTGATAAAAAAGACGATAAAAAAACTGACGGAAATAACAATTCTACAGAATTTGTAAAAAAAGACAGTATAACAGGTAAAGATGTTGTAACTCTGAAGTACGTTGTTAAAAAGGGCGATAAATTTTACTATAAGATGGTTGCGAAAACATCCAACATGGAAAAATCACCCGCAACAGAAGACAAAGAAGTTAAACAGGATAACGAGATAAATTATTATTATTCCAAAGAAGCGGATAATGTAGATGCCTCCGGTATTGTAAGTTATAAGATCACTTTTGATTCTATTAATATCTCCTCATCAATGGGTGATCAGAGCATTAAGTATAATTCAAATGTAAATGATAGTGTTAAGATGAATCCTGCGTTCGTACAATACAATGCTGTGATTGCCAATCCATTTTTCATCAGGGTTAATGCATCAGGTGCACCTGATGCATTAACCCTGATGAAAAATGGATTGGCAATCACAGCATTGTATTG
>JABFSP010000382.1 GCA_013140565.1 Ignavibacteria bacterium | reverse complement strand
GTATCTACAGGATACATTTCAGGCACTGCGGGTACAATGCTGAAAACAACAAACGGCGGCGCTAACTGGAGTTCCCTTACAACAGGTATAACCGATAATATTAACTCAATATATTTTTTAACTCCTTTAACAGGCTATGCATGCGGAAACGCCGGAAAAATAATTTATACTTCAAATGGCGGCGCAAACTGGGTAGAGGCCGCAAGCAATGTTACGGATAATCTTTATTCCATTTATGGTACATTTTGTTCGGGGTCTTCAGGTACATTGCTCTACACATCTAACGGGGGACTTAACTGGCAAATTGGCGCAAACGGATTTCTTTCAACATATTATGGAATTACCTCACTTACTTCGGTAAATGCAATTGCATGCGGAGTTAATACAATATTCCAGCCATTAATTGCAAGAACTACAAACGGCGGGGTTAACTGGAGCTATTCTTCCTTCTATCTGAACAGCAACGAGGGGAACCTGCGTGATGTTTATTATGTAAATTCCAATACTGTATTTGCTGTTTCAAATGTATGGGATGGAACGGGCGGAATTTCAGTTTCTACAAACGGGGGAGTGAACTGGAGTACTCAGTTATACAATGACGCATTAAACAGCATTGATATGGCAGGAATGTATGGATTTTCATGCGGAGCCGAAGGCTACGCCTTAAGAACAACTGATCAGGGTACTTCATGGCAGCCCACTGTTACCGGGTTAAATTCTGTTTTGCGGAGCGTGGATATTATTGATTCACTGAACGCATATATTGCAGGTGATGGCGGCGTAATACTCAAAACCACAAACGGAGGAATAACATCATTAATTACTACTTCAAATAATATCCCTTCGCAATTTTCACTTTCCAAAAACTATCCAAACCCGTTCAATCCATCAACAACGATAAGCTTTGCAATTCCCCTCTTGAGAGGGGTGACCGACGTAGCCGGGCGGGGTGTGTTCACTTCCATTAAAATTTACGGTATACTTGGCAATGAAATAACAACTCTCATAAACCAACCCCTCACTCCCGGTAATTATTCAGTCAATTGGGATGCTTCGTATTTCCCAAGCGGTATTTATTTTTACAGGTTTTCTGCCGGTGAGTTCTCGCAAACAAATAAAACGATTCTGCTTAAATAACTTGTGCGAATATCTTCTCTGATGTATTAATATACCTTATGTGTAATAGCGATTTTTTATTTCAGGTAAATTATTCTTAATTTTCCCTAACTTTGTGTACTATGCATAAAAATATTAAGATACTTCTTGGTGCATCTATCCTGATACACTCTGGTGTAAATTTTTTATCACCAATATTTGCCATCTATATCGGCAAAATAGGCGGCACAATGCTTGATGCCGGAGTTGCCGTCGGTATCTATGCCATACTTAAAGGCTTATTCTACTTTATATTCAAAAACATCAAAGAAGATAAAGTCAGTAAAAAGGTGATGATATCTTCCGGTTATTTAATTATGGGTATTGGCTATTTTCTTTACCTCTTTGCTTCAATGCCAATGCATATATATTTTATCCAGGCAATTTTATCGATAGGTGAAACTATCATCACTCCTTCGTGGAGCGCAGTAATTGCAATTTCACTGCAGAAGGGAAAAGAGCGTCACATTTATTCCAATTTCTACGGATACCGTTCACTATTTGAAGGCATGGCTGCTATTACAGGTGGACTCTTCGCTATGCAATTTGGTTTCAGTTCAGTGTTTATTATTATGTGCGGATTTGCCGTAATTTCCTCTATAATTTCTTTGTTTGTGGATGAATCAGTAAAGAAGGAACAAATTTAGTTTTATACTGTTACATATTTTGACTTGTTACAATACATAATGATTATTACTATTGCAATACATTGAATAAATTCAAAAAATACTCAACTTCGTTTTTACTCATTTTCGCGTTATTCGCTATAAATGGTGCGGAATTTTTGCATCATCACGATCATGTAAATGAAAATGATGAATCAAAATGCGAAGCGTGTATTTTTAATCATTCACTCAATACCACCTTAATTGAACAGGTTTATGTTTTCACGCCGCAGGTTTTATCCTTTCACTCAATTATCAATATTGTAAAACCACTTTTTAGTGCAGATTGGTATTCACCATCTTCAGGCAGAGCGCCTCCCGCAGTTTCTCATATCTGATTCACTTCAACTGAATTAATCCGTTAATTTTTGTTTCCCGTTCTTATCGGGGAACAGCTAATTATTTATATATGAGAAAAACTATCAATAAATATATATTGATGTTCACATATCTCGTTTGTATCCTGCTGTATGCAGAATATAAAGGCATATATGCGCAAACATCATTGTTAAATGCTTCAGGCATTTCCGGAATAGTAACAGATAAAAATGAAAAGCCGCTTGAATATGTTACTGTAACTATCAGTGACCTAGGTTTGATATCAACTACTGACCGCTATGGAAAATTTAGATTTTCCGGAGTTGCAAAAGGGCAGTACTTGTTGTCGTTTAAACGCAGCGGCTTTGCGTCACATTCGCTGAATATAAACCTCACTTCAAATGATACGTTTTTTACTGTTACTCTCGAAGAGAGCCTGATTGAAACTCCCGTAATTGATGTAACGGGGTCATTTAATACAACAGAAATTTCGAAAAGTATATTTTCAGTTACTGAGCTTACAAACCGTAATATAACAAAATCCCGCAGCCAGAATCTGGCTGAAACAATTCAAAATATCCCCGGCTTAAGTAACATTTCGACAGGTTCAGGGATAGGCAAACCCGTAATTCGCGGCTTAACTTCACAAAGCGTGCTTATTATCCATGACGGGGTTAAACAGGAATCACAATCATGGGGTGATGAACACGGACCCGAGCTGAGCCTTTTTGATCTGGATAGAATTGAAATTCTCCGCGGACCCGCAAGCCTTATATACGGGGCTGATGGAATTGGTGGTGTAATAAATGTCATTAGCAAACCACTGGAATTTTCAAATCTAGAAATGCCGGTTTACTATGGTAATATTGTTCTGGGTGAATTTTCAGTTGACAGGCAATACTTTGGTAATGGAACATTTGGTTTAGGCACAAAAAACTTTGGGATAAAAGGACATTTTGGTTACAGAAAATCAGGGAATGTTCTTACTCCCAAGGGTACATTAACTGTAAATACAATTGATGGTATCAGGGAAATTCGGGGCGGGGAGTTATTCAATTCAGGCTCTAAGGAGCTTGAAGGCGGCGCAAATCTGGGGGTTAACGGTAAATTCGGGACGCTTAACCTTGGATTCGAACTGTTTGACCGTGAACTCCAAATTCACGAAGACCCGCTTGAAGCGCCTGATGCCACACCAAATCAGAAAATTCAAACAAAACAATTTTCTTTTGAAGGTAATTTCAATATTTCTTCAAAGATAAAACTTGAACCTGTTCTTTCGTATCAATTACAGTCACGAAAGGAATTTGAAAGCAGTGAAAATAATGAGGCTGGTATTGATGCTCTGCATCTTGACCTGAAAACATTTGACGGTGCAGTTAAGCTCCACCACCAATTGCAGAAGAACATCAGCGGAACAATTGGAATTTCATATAACGATCAGGTTAACAAAACACTTGCAGATGAAAAACTGATACCTAACTATAAAGCATACACAATGGGAGTGTTCCTTATGGAAAAACTTGAGTTAAGGAATTTCACTTTTTCAGCAGGAGCAAGATTTGATTCAAAAAAACTGAACATTGAAACTACAGTGTTTGAAACTGATTCCGCTGGAAACCCGATTAAACTACTAAACCCTGAACAGTTGAGTTTCAGCGCGGTAACCGGTTCATTTGGAGTTGTTTATTCTCCTTCGGATATATTTAACCTGTTTGCAAATATCGGCAGGGGATGGCGAGCTCCAAGTGAGTTTGAGCTATTTGCTGATGGTGTGCATGAAGGTACTCAAAGATACGAAAGAGGACTCAAAACTACAGACCCCGGTGCTGTGCCAAAGCCTGAAGAATCTGTGAATATTGATCTGGGAGTTAGGCTGAATTACAGAGATCTGAACATTCAGCTATCAGTCTTCAGGAATCAGGTTGATAATTTCATTTATCCTTCAATAACAGGTGATACTCTTGAAAACCATCCCGTATTTAATATCAAACAGGATAAAAGTACATTTTACGGGTATGAATACAGCATTCAGTATCAGCCTGTAAAATGGTTAGTTTTAATGGCAAGCGGTGATTTTGTTAAGACTGAAAATAACGCAACAGGAATGCCGATTCCCTTTACACCGCCTGTCAAAAATATTTTTGAACTGAAGCTGCAGAAACAAAATTTTGGGAAATTGTTGAACGCATATTTTAAGATCGGTGCAAAAGTGGTATCGGCTCAAAACGATGTTGATATAATGGAAGCAAAGACTATGGGATATACTTTGCTGAATGCGGGTATAGGATTTGACCTGCCTTTTGCAGGCTCAATAGCTTCGCTTGATGTATCCGTTGATAATCTGGCTGATATAAAGTACGTTGATCATTTGAGCCGCTATAAAGGCTATGCTATGAATCCCGGCAGGAGTATTAATGCTCAACTTAGCCTGCCTTTCAGGTTTTAATTTTTGTATAAATAATGTTTTGATTAGCTCATCAATATTGAATAAATCAGAGGAGGAGGGGTAGTCCCTTGAAATTTTAGGTTTCTGCTCCTCTCTCCCTCTGGGAGAAGGGCTGGGGGGGTGAGGGTAAAAAAGTGATGTGATGAGCTGTTATATAC
>JABFSP010000044.1 GCA_013140565.1 Ignavibacteria bacterium | reverse complement strand
ATTTAGTATTTTATAAGAGCCGCCTTATGGGCGGCTTTTTATTTATTAAGCTTTTATGGGTTTTCTTATTTAATAAATTCAGATATATTCGAAATCTGCTTTAGTTTGTGTAATCCAGGCTCAAAATCATTTAACTTAATTAATTTATTTATAAAATTTATGAATATGATCAAATACTTCGTATCAAACCTCATCATTTTATTGTTACTTTCACAGTTTGTTGTCTTTTCACAGAATAGTACCGGAGGGTTACCAATAAGTTCATTGACTACCCTCAATAATGATATTCAGATAAAGACAATGCAATCTTTTGATGTAGAGGGAATGTTGAATGAAGACCGGATAAATATGGCCAATGTTGATGTTCCTTTCAGATATGGTAAGGTGTTTGAAGTTGATTTTGACCTGATCAATTCCGGAACATGGACAAATTTACCGGACGGAAGCAGGGTATGGAGACTTGCTATTAAATCAGAAAATGCAATATCGATCAATTTATTCTATAAAGAATTTTATATGCCTAAGGGCGCAATGCTGTATCTTTATAATGAAGACAAGAGCCAGCTTCTTGGTGCTTTTTCAGAATTGAACAATGCACAGGACATGTATTTTTCTACAGCTCCTACCATTGGCGAAACAACAATTTTAGAATACTATGAACCTGAATATTCAAGAGGCAAAGGTAAACTCAAACTTTCACAGGTTATTCATGCATACAAAGACATTTTCGGAATATTAACTCTGGATGAACTTGCATGCAATGTAAACATAAATTGCCCGGTTGGCGCACCGTGGGTTGAAGAAAAGAGATCGGTGACCAGGATTACATTTACCCAGGGCGGCGGCGGTTATCTTTGTACCGGTTCGCTCATCAACAATGCATTGCAGAACAGAAGCCTGCTTTATTTAACGGCAGAGCATTGTGCACCGGATAATCATTCCAGCATGCTATTCTATTTTAATTATGAAAATGCTACTTGTTACGGATCTGGCGGACCAATGAACCAGACCTTATCCGGAGCGACATTAAAAGCAGCCAATTACGCAACAGATTTTCGTTTGGTACAAATTAACGGGACAATGCCGGCTTCTTACAACGGTTATTTTAACGGGTGGGATAGATCAGGGAATCAGCCAACCAATGAAGTTGCTATTCACCATCCGGGCGGAGCAAATAAAAAGATATCTATAGATAATAACCCTGCTTCTAATTCAAATGGATTTGGGGGAAGACTGATCAACGGTTTTTGGCAGGTCACATGGGATGTTGGCATGACAGAAGGCGGTTCATCCGGCTGCCCTATGTATGACCAGAACAAAAGAGTGGTAGGTCAGAATTTAGGTGGAGTTGCATCACAGTGTGAAAACCCACAGGCGGTTTATAAAGTATTCGGCAAATTATCAGAGTCTTGGGGTTACGGCGGTTCAGCGGGAAATCAGCTGAAAGACTGGCTGGATCCGAATAATTCAAATATTGTTACGCTTGACGGAATAAACGACCAGGTTGGAATTGCACCGATCAGTTACTTTACTGCTGATACACAGTATCTGCCTATTTCAGGAGGCAGCATAAATTTTTATGATATGTCAACTAACGTTCCAACTTCGTGGAGCTGGAGTTTTCCCGGTGGAACCCCACCAACTTCAAATGTAAAGAATCCAACAAACATCAGTTATTCACAAACAGGAGCTTATACAGTAAGCTTAACGACTACAAATCAATTTGGTTCAAATACATATACAGCTTTAAATTACATTATTGTTGCGGGTGTACCTCTTAATCCGTTCACACTGATCTCTCCACCGACAAACACTACGGTAACGGTATCGGCAAGTGATCCCAGTACAACAGATTTTGTTTGGGCAAAATCAACAGCAGGGAACTCTATTAAATATATTTTTAAGATAAAAAAATTGGGTACCAGTACTGAGTATTCTTACACAAGCAACAATAGCGGACTGGATACAACTTCCTCAATGAGAAGGAGTTTCCTTGATAGTCTTGGCACAGTTTTAGGTTATACCGGTGATTCTGTCAGATGTTCATGGAGAGCAGCTGCTACAAATGGCGTTGATACCCTGGCTTCCTCGGGAGCTTTCCTTGTAACACTCCGGAGATCTACAATAGGTATAACCCAGATAAGCAGCAATATTCCGGGTTCATATTTATTATACAATAATTATCCAAATCCGTTTAATCCTACTACTATTATAAATTTTGATGTACCACATAAGAGCAATCTTAGAATAAAGATCTATAATGCATTAGGTGAAGTTGTTAGTGTACTAGCAGACAGGAATTTTGACCCGGGCAAATACAGCGTTGATTTTGACGGCTCAAATCTTGCATCCGGCATTTATTTTTACTCGCTCGAAGCAGAAAATGTAATGCAGGTTAAGCGTATGGTACTGGTAAAATAAGTAAGTATCAATTAATTCTATAAAAGGGAACAGTAATTCTGTTCCCTTTTTTTATTTTTACGCCGATTTTAGCATTAATTTCGTAATTGAAAATTTATCAAAAAATCGTTAATTTTGTAAATATTAGCAAAATTTCCATATAACAGGAAGGTAATACAATGAAGATAGCAGTTTGTGTTTCGCAAGTGCCTGATACAACCACAAAAGTTAAGGTTGGCGCTGACGGAAAAACAATTGACCCTGCAGGTGTAACTTATATCATTAATCCTTATGATGAATTTGCAGTAGAGGCGGCTTTACAACTAAAAGAAAAAAACGGCGGGGAAACTGTAGTAGTTTCCGTAGGCAAAGTTAGCAATAAAGAAGCTATTAAAAAGGCTTACGCAATGGGTATCGAAAAGGGTATTCTGGTTAAGTCAGATGCGGAAATGGATTCATACACTGTTGCAAGAAATCTTGCTGATGTATTAAAAGAAATTAATGCGGATATCGTCTTATTCGGTAAACAGTCCATTGATTATGATGATATGCAGGTTGGAAATTTAACAGCTGAAATGCTTGGAATTCCTTCTATAAGTGTTGTAGTCTCATTGACAGTTGAAAGCAATAAAGTAACCTGTGAACGTGAAATTGAGGGCGGCAAGGAAATAGTTGAATCAACATTACCTGTTGCCATCAGCGCGCAGCGCGGACTCAATAATCCGCGTTACCCTAATTTAAAGGGTATCATGGCTGCAAAATCAAAACCTATTGAAGAAAGACAACCAACTTACACTGAAAATAAAACTGAGATCCTGGGTATGAGCTTGCCAAAATCAAAGCCCAAAGGTAAAATTGTCGGCACTGATGTTTCCGCAGTTCCGGAACTTGTAAAATTGTTAAGAGAGGAAGCGAAGGTAATATAATGAGCAAAATTCTTGCATTTGTCGAATCACGGGATAATAAGATCAAAAACTCCGGTTATGAAACCGCATCTACAGCATTAAAGCTGGCAAATGATCTGGGTGGAGAAGTTGAAGTATTACTTATCGGAAGTAATCTATCATCTGCTGCTTCTGAATTAGGTTCATACGGAATTGAAAAAGTACTCCTTGCAGAAGACGCTAAACTGGAAAAATATTCAACCACTGCTTACTCTAAAATAGTTGCTGAAACTGCAAAGCTAAGAGGTGCAGATACAATAATCCTCTCAGCATCTGCAATGGGAAAAGATATTTCACCAAGAGTATCTGCTAAGCTTGAAGCCGGGCTTGTTGCAGATTGTACCGAAATCAAAGCCGAAGGCGGAAACATTACAGCCACAAGACCTGTTTATGCAGGTAAAGCATTCATTGATGTAAAAGTTACTTCACCTGTAAAGATGTTTACACTCAGACCGAATGTTTTTAAAGCAGTAAAGATGGATGGAGTGACTGCTGAAACTGAAAAAGTCGATATTCCGTTAAATGATTCAGATTATGGTGTACAGGTAAAAGAAGTTGTTGTAAGCAACGAAAAGCTTGACGTAACTGAGGCTGATATTGTTGTTTCAGGCGGCAGGGGATTAAAAGGACCTGAAAATTTCTACCTGGTTGAAGATCTTGCAAAAGTTTTGGGCGGAGCTGCAGGTGCATCAAGAGCAATTGTTGATGCAGGATGGAGACCGCACTCAGACCAGGTTGGGCAAACCGGCAAGACCGTTTCACCGAGTCTGTACATTGCAGTTGGTATAAGCGGAGCAATTCAGCATTTAGCGGGTATGTCTTCTTCAAAGTGTATTGTTGCAATAAATAAAGATAAAGATGCGCCTATATTTCAGATAGCTGATTACGGAATAGTTGCTGATGCACTGGAGATTATGCCAGCTTTAACGGAAGAGTTCAAAAAAGTACTCTCAAACTAGAAATTGTAAATATCAGAATTTAATGGATAACGATAAAATTCAGGTTGATATATTAGGACTTTCGCCAACTCCCGCACCGGGCGGCGGCGGTTATGCGTTGATACTAAAGGAAATTGGGGGCGACAGGCGTTTACCTATCATAATTGGGAGCTTTGAAGCTCAGCACATAGCCTTGGAATTGGAAGGAATTAAACCTCCCAGACCGCTCACACATGACCTGATAAAGAATATTATTGAGCAATTGGGATTTTCGATCTCCTATGTGTACATTAACGAGCTCAGAGACGGTACATTTTTCGCTAAGATAAAAATGGATGTTGGAAGCGTTGATGAAGTGGATTCAAGACCCTCCGATGCCATTGCATTAGCTTTGAAATTCGCTGTACCTATTTATGTAAATGAAGATGTAATGAATGAAGTTGCCTTTTTACCCGATAAAGA
>JABFSP010000306.1 GCA_013140565.1 Ignavibacteria bacterium | reverse complement strand
GTTAAAAACTTAAAATTTTTGGTATATAAAGCGCAATTTATCTATAATAATGAGAAATTCAACTGCAAAATGAATTCTATTTGAAATATTTATATTTTGCTGTTTTTAGTTCCCTGATTGATATTTTCGCTGGTTTGCTGGTACCCACCACTCAGGTGTATGGTATGCCGTAGGGGGGGTAGGATACCATCTTACATTTTTGAATCTATCGGCGTACACATACTTCGCTTTTGGCGTCCAAAGGAATGTATATGCCTGGTCATCATAAAGAACTCTCTGCAGCTGTTTATTTATTGCGGCGCGTTTTATTTCATCAAACTCACTTCTGTATGCCTGCATTAATGAATCTGCAAGAGGACTCGAATAACTTCCGTAATTGCTTCCGTCATTTTTTGATTGTGAAGAATGGAATATCTGGTACTGATCAGGCGGGTAATCTGAAAGTACCCAGGCTCCCATCAGCGCGTCAAATTCATGTTTCTTTATTTTTTCAAGGAATACTGACCATTCGAGTGTCTGTATTTCGGCAATGATACCGACCTTTTTTAATGCGTCTGCAACTACAAGTATAGTTTGTTTACGTGATTCATTTGTATTAAGCAGGTAGGTGAATTTAAAATCAACTTTCTTGCCGTTTACAGTTTTATCAAGTACGCCGTCACCATCTGAATCCTTCCAGCCCGCTTCGCTTAAAAGCTGCTTGGCTTTTTCCGGATCGAACTCAATTGGCGGCAGATCAGGGTTAAAATTCTTTTTATCGCCAAAATACACCGGACCCTGTATAGGCACAGCAAGCCCGTATTGTATCTTATCAATAATAAGTTTTCTATCTACAAGGTATGTGAGTGCCCACCTGACCTTTACGTCATTAAAAAGAACGTTATTCATGTTATAGCCAATGTAAACGAACTGCGGTTCAAACGGGTCAGCTTTTTTCATGTTGAACTGTTCAGGATTCGCAAGTTCTTTTACAAAATCCATAGGTTTTGTAACATACATCAGATCAATCTCTTTATTCTTAGCTGCTACTGTTGCCGCGCTTTGATCCTGAATAACCTTAATGATTAGTTTTTCGGGGTATGTCATGCCATGAACTGCGGTTCTGTTCCAGTAGTTTGGGTTACGTTTGAAATAAACCCACTGCCCTGTATCCCATTTTTCAAATATATACGGACCCGAACCGATAAGCCTTGAAGGATCGCGGTTAGCTTCCTGGGAATTGAAGAAGTCAGCGAATTTTTTCATCGCGGGATTTTTAAGGGCAGTTGCCATATCCTTACATTCTTCAAATGTATATCTTTCAGTCAGTTTTTCAGGATCAGCGGCTGCCATTGACATTACCTGGTAATCTGATAAGGAATAGATTGCCTTAAAATAAGGACGTGATATTGTAAAACGAACTATATACTCATCACCGTTTACAAGCTCAACGTTTTTCAGCATATCAATAGCCTGCCTTGATTGTGCCGCATCGACCATCGGGTTCATCATTGCTTTGAAAGTGAAAATAACATCTTTTCCTGTGAGCGGTTTTCCGTCCGAAAATGTTACACCCTTTCTTATTTTAAAAGTATATGTTAAATGGTCAGGGGTTTCTTCAGGAGGTGCTTCTGCCAGCCAGGGAACAAGCTCATAGTCTTCTCTTCCGGCTGACCACATTAGTCTTTCAAACACATGAAGTGAGAACTCTCTGCCGGTGGCATCCTGCAAAGTTACCGGGTTCAGGCTCTGCGGGTCAGCCAGCTCACGCTGAATGATCCAGTCACCAATTACCGCACCCGTAGTATCAGTGGCGCTGACCTTAGTATAATCATCTTTATTTTCGTTTGTAGTGTTATCTTTCTTGGAGCAGTTAAAAGAAAAAAGGGCTAAGAGAGCTGTGCAAAGAAGCAGGTTAAAATGCGTTTTCATACAGTTAATATTTATTTATTCAAAGTCGTGTTCCAGGTATTCAACAGAACGTTCATAACCTATATTTCCGTCTTTGAATTTTGATTTATTGTTTATTGCTGTTTCAAGTTTATCACTTAATGCTTTTGCCGCATCATACCCGTAATGCTTGCAAAGATAGTTCAGCGCGATTATTTCTGATATTACGGTAATATTTTTTCCCGGGAATATGGGCAGCCTAACAAATGGCAATTCAACGCCCAGAAGGTCAATTGTCTCGCTGTCAAGCCCGGTCCGGGTATATTCTTTCTTCGGGTCCCATTCTTCCAGGTTTACCAAAAGCTCCACCCTTTTCTGGAACCTTATAGCTCTGATGCCGAAAACACTGCGAACGTCTATAATACCAAGGCCGCGAATTTCCATAAAGTGTTTTACAAGCTCTGTGCCTGTACCCATTAAGATGCCGTCACCCTTGCGTGATATCATAACAACATCATCAGCTACAAGACGGTGCCCGCGCTCAACCAGATCAAGCGCAATTTCGCTCTTGCCAATTCCGCTTCTGCCGTAGAACAGCAATCCAACGCCGTACACATCTACAAAAGAGCCGTGCAATGCGACCTGCGGCGAAAACTGGTCATCCAGGAAGTCGTTGATGAAATATGCGAATTTTGTGGTTTCAAGCGGTGTTATGAAAACGGGTATATCTTTTTTATCAGCCATTTCCATGAACTCATCGCTGGGCTTATTGCTGAAAGTCAGACATATGCAGGGCATATTAAAAGAGAAGAATTTTTTTAACGCTTTTGTGCGCTGCTCTGAAGTGAGCGTTTTTAAATAACGCATTTCTGTGTTACCAAGTATCTGAACCCTGTCAAAAGTAAACAGCGCGGTATAACCTGCAAGCGCCAGACCCGGACGGTGAATATGCGGGTCACGGATAATTTTATCCAGACCCTTGGCAGGGTCAGATATCATTGTCAGCTTGAAGCGGTCCTTGGCTGCATTATAGAAAAAATCAACTGAGATCTTTTCTTTCCTTACTTCTTCAATGTTCTTAAGAACTTTATGAATATGCTTCATATAAGTTTTATTATTCCGCTGCTTCTATATGTTTAACTGATTTATCTCCGCTGTGATCGGTAAGTTTATCTTTGAACTTCCTTACCTGAATTTCAACTTTTTCCATGGAGGATGTTATTGACTTCATGAAATCTTCTGAGGACTCTTTTGCTGTAAAGGTGTGATTGTTCTTTGCGTGCACAATTACTTCCGCGTGCTTGATGCTGTTTTCCGGTTTATCATAACTTAATATGACTTCTGTCTTAATGATGCCATCGTATATCTTTGAGAATTTTTTTGATTCTTCTTCTGCGAATTCTCTTAACGAATCGTGGGCTTTGAAGTGGCGTGCTGTAAAGATGAATGACATAAGAACCTCCCTATAGTAAAATGAACAAAAAATTAGAATTATATACTCTGATTGCAAATATGCTAAAGTAGTTCGTTAATTTCAATAATGGAATAATTCATACCTATTTAGCCGTAATTTATTGATTTGAAATGGTTTTAAATGGTGGGTATATTAGTCGTATTAATTTAAAACAGACCCCACCCCGTCCCGCTAAAGCGGGACTGCCCCTCCCCGAAGGGGAGGGGATAAAGTAATCATAGTTAAATGGAAACAGGAAAATTTTTACAGACAATGGGCAATATGTTCATAGATGGCAGTGCGAAACTTGGCAAAAACTGCACAATTGGGCAGTTTACGGTAATTGAAAAGGATGTGGTAATTGGCGATGAATGCCAGATCGGGCATAACGTTGTGATTCACGCCGGCACAAAGCTTGGTAATGGGGTTAGAATAGATGCCAATTCTGTAATAGGCAAACAGCCGCTGCGCTCAAAGCGCAGCATATTTAAGTCAGATAAAACTTATGAGCCGGCTGAAATTGGCGATGAATGTTTAATTGGCGCACAGGTTATTGTTTACACCGGATGCAAAATTGCAAATAATGTGCTGATAGCTGACTCTGCCGCGGTAAGAGAAGATGTCACAGTTGGCGAGTATACTATAATAGGAAGAAGCTGTACCATCGAGAATTTTACAACAGTTGGCAAAAAATGCAAACTTGAAACAAATTCATATATTACTGCTTACTCCACAATAGAAGATTACTGCTTTATTGCGCCGGGAGTAGTTACAACAAATGATAATTATTTAGGCAGAACAGAAGAGCGGTTCAAACATTTCAAAGGAGTAACTATCCGCAAGGGCGGAAGGATCGGAGGAGGAGCGGTTATACTGCCCGGACTTGAAATCGGTGAAGATGCGCTCGTAGCCGCAGGTGCAGTTGTGACGAAGAACGTTCCAGCAAAAACTATTTATGTGGGAATGCCTGCGAAGGAATTCCGCGATGTACCGCCTGAGCAATTGCTTGAGAATCAGGGATGGGAATAGAGAAGTTGTTTGAAGGTTAGAAGGTTGCAAGGTACAGGTTGTTTGTGAACTTAGAAATAAGTCGAAAAACACCAAAAGCTAGTTAAGGGAAAAATACAAATATGAAAAGGAATAATTTATAAACTTGAAAGAATTTTTAAATACTTTAATCTCATTAAACTTTTATTAATATAAACTTACACCATTGAAAAAAATTAATATATTTCTGAGTTCTTCAATGACGGGTGAACTTGATAAAGAAAGAGGTGCTGTTAAAGGAATTTTCTCGAAAGGCAGTAATCTAAGCACATTATTTGAACTTCAACATATAGAAAAAAATGCTAGTCCTAAAAAGATTAAAGATAAATATTTAGAATTGATTGGTGATTGTGAAATTTTCTTATTGATAATTGATGATGAGTTAAGAGT
>JABFSP010000141.1 GCA_013140565.1 Ignavibacteria bacterium | reverse complement strand
ATATATAGCAGTATCCCCCGTTTTAGATAAAAGGACCGGAAAGAAATTACCGGTCTTTTTTATTGAGGTTTACTTAATCTATAATTGCTTCTGTTTCAATTTCAATTAACATATCAGGGTGAATGAACCCCTTTACTTCTACCATTGTTGCGCAGGGCTTGATATCCCTGAAGAACTCAGCGTGAGCCCTGCCAATATCTTCCCACCGGCTGATATCCGTAACAAACATCCTGTTCCATACAACTTTATCAAGTGAACTTCCCGCTTCTTTGAGATATTTTTCAATTTTCTGAAAAATATACTTTGTCTGCTCATAAGCGTTGCCAATTCCCACAATATCACCATTTTCATTTACAGATGTTGTGCCCGTCACCATAACGCGGTTTCCGGCTCTTATTGCACGGGAGTACCCTACGATATCCTCCCATTTTGCGCCGCTTGATATTTTTTTTATTTCCAATTACCTATTCTCTTTCAAAGATTTAATATTTCAAAATATTCTCTCCCCTCTCCCTTTGGGAGAGGGGTTAGGGGGTGAGGGTATCAACACTAATTTCAGCTAAAATCTTCATAACAAAAATACATTTTTTATTCTCTATAGAATAAAAAATGCGGAGCATTTAAATACTCCGCATATTATTCGCTGACGTCTATATATTATATGATTCTAAATCTATTGTTAATTTATTTTCACAACTTACTGCGGCTACTTCCCTTCAAGCTTCTTCAGCATTTCTTTTCCGCCTTCACTATCGGGATTAAGTTCAATTGACTTCTTATAATTAATTATCGCATTTTCTTTATCCCCTGCCTCAGCTAGAGCCTCACCGTAGCTGTCATATACGTTCCATGATTCAGGATAAAGCTCAACATTCAGCTTAAATACTTTTACTGATTCAATTATCTTGCCTTCCTGAAGTAAAACATAACCCAGCATATTTATTTCCCTTTCCCGGGTTACATATTCTTCTTTGTTATCCTTAAATTTGCTGAATTCAACCAAAGCTGCATCGATGCCTTTTTCTTTGATAAGTTTTGAAAGTTCTTCTGCTGAACTTTTCTTTGGATTCGGCGCATCCATTCCGTACAAAATGTGTACTATTCCAAAAGTCAGCTGGTTTATATTCCCGTTCTCAAAGTTATTAAGCACCATTATGAATTTATTATCATCAACAAGCCTGGTTTCAAGTGAATTGAACCCGAATATTCCGCCGCTGTGCGTTATCACTTTAAGCTTCTTTTCTCCCAGCGGCTGCTCGATTATCTGCCAGCCATACCCGTAGTTATTCAATACCGGACTGAACATCTTTTCTTTGTATTCTTTACCCAGCAGTTTATCTGTATATAAAGCCTGGTCCCATATGAACATATCTTCAACTGTTGAGTACATTGAGCCTGCCGCATACGGTATTGTCATTTCAAGAAACCTTGCAGGCTGAAACTCACCAAACGATGTAGTATAACCTTTGGCTTTATTTTCATAAGTTTTATCACTGTTCTCATAACCTGAATTTATCATACCCAGCGGTGTCAATATATTTTCCTGCAGATTCTCTTCATAAGTCTTTCCGGTTACTTCTTCGATAACCAGCCCTAAAATAAAATAACCTGAGTTGCTGTATTCCCATTTGGTGCCCGGTTCAAATATCAGGTCTTCACTGCAGTATTTCAGAACGAAATCTTTGGGAGTGACTTTTTTACCTGATTCTTCCTGCATGAATTTACGGTCATTGGTATAATTTGCAAGTCCGGAGGTATGGCTTAAGATCTGGCTGATAGTTATCTTATCGCCGATATCTTTCCTGTAGTACGGCAGGTAATCGGTAAGTTTGCCATCAAGCTTAATTTTTCCTTTTTCAGCAAACTGCATTACCAGCATTGCGGTAAACTGTTTTGTGACTGATGCCAGCCGGAATTTTGTTACATTGTTGTTTGGCACCTTGTTTTCAAAATCCTGCATACCATAACCTTTGCTTAAGATTATTTTTCCGTCTTCGGCAACAAGTACTGCGCCGTTGAACTGGTTAAGCGCATTATATTTCTGAATAAGCTCATCAATTTTCTGAACCTTATCCTGTGAATGAACATGATGCGTAAATACAAACAGCAGCAAAGCTGCGTATAAATAGAGCGAAATTTTTACGATTTTGGGCATTTTCCGGTGATTTTAAATTAATTATTACTTTGACAGGCTGCATAAGCCTGCTGTGACATATGGGTTTTGACGGAAAATACCTCTATCGGGTTGCAATACAAAATTCCTGAATACTAAACTCTATACACTCCATACACTCTATACACTCCATACACTCTATACACTCCATACACTCTATACACTCTATACACTCGATGAACTCTATACCTCTACAGCATACATTAGCATTTTTATGCCCATGTAATCATATTCCTTTTCATACTTCATCCCTGATTTTTCTATTACTCGTATGCTTGGTGAGTTTTGCGGGTAGACAATTGCAACAACCCGCTGCATACCAAGTTTATTCAACCCATATTCAAGTGTTGCCTTTGCGATTTCAGTTGCGTAGCCGCTGCCCCAGTATGGTTCATCCAGCATGTATGAAAGTTCTATATCGCTGTTATCAGGCAGGTAGTTGAATCCGCATTTACCAATGAACGCGTTATCTTCTTTCCTGATAATTGCCCAGCTTGTAAAACCATGTTCTCTTTGGTAGTCATTCCATTTTGTAATTGATTGCTCTGCAACGGAACGCGGATAAGTTTTACCGTCACCAATAAAGCGCATAACTTCAGCATCACTGAACATTTTGCCTATAGCATCTGCATCCTCCGGATGCTGGTTCCTTAAAAGTAATCTTTCGGTTTCAAGTATTTTCATTATTCTTCAATTTATTATTACGGAATTCATACATATTTATTTACAGCGTATAATTCTGTATATTCTTCTAAGTTCATTGAATAAACATTAAGACTAACATCTTCATCAGGATATTCTATAAAACCAATGAATTCCATTTTAAGCTTCAAAGCAATATTTATACTTTTTATGTTTTGTTTATGAACACGTATTATGATCTGCGGAAGTTTTAAAATTTCAAAACCATATCTCAGCATTATCCCGGCTGCTATAGTACCTATTCCTCTGCCCCAATATCTTTTTTTCAAAAAGTACGATATCTCAATCTCATCTCTATTCTTAACTTTGACCACTGCGCAGCTTCCGGCTGTTTCATTATTTTCTTTTGAAATTATTGCCCACTTGCCAAGTCCGTTTATAAATATTCTTTTATCAATTTCTTTTTGGATTCCTTTTTGGATATGCTCCAATGAAAAAGTTCTGCCAAGAAACCATGTGTATTCCGGATCACCGAACATTTCAAATTCACTTTCAGCATCAGCAACAGTAATTCTGCGGAAGAACAATGATTCGGTTTCAAATGTTTCGTTTGGATAATTATTCATAACTATATACTTTCATTGTTCAAATTCGTATTCCACTTCTTCACAACATTCTCAAAGCCTTCACCTAACCCAAAACCGTAATCGTGGCCGTCTTTGTTCCAGCCCTGTGATTCAAATGACCAAAGCATTATTCCGCCAACACCTGATTCAAACTTCTTCTTTATATCAAGATCTAAAATTTTAACTCTATCCCTGCCCGGAATGTTCTTAAATCCAATTTCACCTATATAAACAGGTTTCTTTAAACTTGCGGCGAAGCGGGTATCCCTACTATTATAGATGTTCCAAAGCCACCGAAGGGTTAACGGGAAGCGGAATAATTTCCCTTTCTTCAGAAAATATCCATCAAGTCCCGCAAAGGGTTTTTCAATTGAGCTGCCAAACCTGGAGTACCTCTCCGCTTTTTTAAGCTCACCTTTAAATCGGTAAAGTATATCGAGCCTTTCGAATAAACCTGAATCATAGCTGTAATCATGCAGTGAAACTGCATCAAGCGAACTAAGGGAATACAGCTTCCTGAAATTGGATTTATTGAATACTGAAAAATATGACCCGAACTTATCACCTACTCCGCCAACTGTGCCAACTGAAAGCAAATGATTTTCATTTACCTTCTTAATTTCCTCAGAAGCGGCTTTTGCAAAATCATAAAAAACATTAAAGTTGTCGGTTTCAGGTTCATTAATCAATTCCCAAATCATAATTTCATCTCTTTGAGCAAATTCACCTGTTAAGGCTTTAACATAATTCAGGTAATTGCTTTGATATCCTTCTCGGTACCAGTCTTCATCAATTTTGTAATACTGCAGGTATCCCCACTTATCAGCAAGAGAAATAATGAGTTTTATACCGTATGGATTTACCGCATCACATATCTCATTAAGCCTTTTAATTTGCTCCTTCACAGGTCTATTTTCAAACAGCCAGAACCTTAGCGCAGTAAAGCCTGCCTCAGCAGAATCATCGATTATTCTCTTCGTTATCGCGCTTTCAAGATTCGCCAGCTCATATACATTAGCCCCCACAAACCTGAAAGATTTGCCGCCCAAAGTGAAGCTGCCATCCGTATTTTTTACAAAGTTTTGCAATTTTACACTCAAAAATAGCGATTACAATCAATAATACAAAAATATTTTATTACCATATGGCTGGGGATTTTAAGTATTTCAAAATCGTTATATTTGTAATAATGAAAGTAATATTTGTTGGTATAATTTCTCTTTTCACAGTAATTCAATATTCATACTCCCACAGTAATGAAGTTTTTCATTACGTTAAGGCTTCTGAATTGAAGTATTCATCCCAGGCAGATTTCACGAACTCATTTATTTG
>JABFSP010000071.1 GCA_013140565.1 Ignavibacteria bacterium | reverse complement strand
GGGAAAAAGAATACAATAAACTGATAAATAAAAATTAAATATATAATTAACGGAGCATCAATGAAATACTTACTTACTTTATTATTGATCTTAACCGCATCTGCCATTACGTTCGGGCAGGATGTGAAGATATCCGGCAAAATAACCGGAGAGGGGAGCACACCGCTATTTGGCGCCAATGTTGTAATTGAAGGTTCAATTGACGGCGCCACAACTGATTCAACCGGTTACTATGAATTTGAAACTTCCAAAACCGGAGTTCAGAATCTTTTGTTTACGTACCTTGATTACAATGAAAAACGGCAGACCGTGAACATTGAAGCCAGCAAGCCAATGGAGCTGAACGTACAGCTTAAAAAAGCCGTTGTAGAAACCGAAGAAATAATCGTTACTGCAAGTTCATACACTTCAGGTCAGAATTCACAGGTGACAATTACTCCATTGGAAATTGTCAGGATTCCCGGCAGTGATGGTGATCTTTTCCGCGCAATTACAACTTTTCCGGGCTCAAACCAGGTTGATGAAGGCAGCCGCATTACTGTCCGCGGCGGAGACGCGAACGAAGTGCTAACTATATTAGACCAGGCATCACTATATAATCCGTTTATTTTTGATGATGATTTTAATACTTCATCATACACAACTATCAATCCATGGGGCCTGCGCGGAATAAATTTTTCAAGCGGTGGATTTTCTGCAAAGTTCGGAAATGTGCTCTCAGCAGTGCTTGACCTGAAAACCTATGAAATGCCGCAGGGCACAGGCGGCTTCCTGTGGCTTGGACTTGCAAATGTTGGCTTAAGCGGTGTTTACCTTAACAAAACAAAAGATTTTGGCGCGACAATTGATATTGGTCAGACAATACTAGAGCCATATTTTAAACTCAATGGATATTTAACAGACAGGTATGACCCGATCCCGCTTGCGCGCGGCATCGGAGGCTCGATTGCATGGAAGCCTTCCAAGAGCAGCAACCTGAAAGGAATATTTGATTACAGCAAAGATAAGATCGGTATCAGGAATTCAAGCCCTTCGTACGACGGATTTTTTAATTCAGGCTCTGAAACTGTTTTCGGTAATCTTAAGTATTCCGCGGGAATTGGTTCGAAAACATATTTCAGCATGGGGCTTTCATACAGTAATCATAAAGATGATGTATTGTATGGTGTGCTTAATACCGTTGCAAAACAGCGTTACGCAAAATACAGACTTGATGTAACTCACCAGCTTGCAAAAAATGTTGATATTAACACCGGCGGCGAATATGAATACAACGAAGACCGTTTTGATGGCAGGGTTCCCGAGTTCAGCTACGCAATTGGCAATAATGCGCCGTACTTTGATATCAATTCGCTCAATCACACAGGCAGAATCGGCGGTTACGTTGAAGCGCAGATAAAACCTGCAAAAAGATTTTTCGTAATACCCGGTGTTAGGGTGGATAACCACACGCTTTCCCAAAAAACCGTTGTCGACCCAAGGCTCTCAATGGGATGGAAGTTCGCGAAAGATATGGTTCTTCGCGGAGCGGTTGGTTTGTATCACCAGTTCCCGAGGCTTGAGTATTATGCGCAGTCAGATAACAACAATTTAAAGCCTGAGCAGGCGACACATTATATTCTTGGGTATGAATTAAACAAAATGGAAGGAGTATTCCTTTTCAGGGTTGAAGGATACTACAAGGAGTATAAAGATCTTGTGCTTCGCGATAAAAACAGTTTTCTATATACTTCCGGCGGCAAAGGCTTTGCAAAGGGTATTGATGTGTTCTTAAAATCCAGCATAACAAATAAATATTCCACATGGATATCGTATGCGTACACTGATTCAAAACGCAGCCAGTATGAAGCGCAGAATGAAACATCAGCAAATTATGATATTACCCATAACTTAACATTTGTCGCAAGCTACAATATCAGTGATGTTATTACAACGGGGTTAACATACAGAGTATCAACAGGCAAGCCATATACGCCTGTAACCGGTGGAATATATGACCCGCAGGTTAATGTGTATCAGCCGATATACGATGAAACTAACAGCGGGCGCTTCCCAACATACCAGAGGATGGATATAAACTTCCAATATATATTTTCACTCTTCGGCAGGTTTGCAATAGCGGTTTTCCAGATAAATAATCTGCTGAACCAGAAAAATCTGTATGATTATACATATAATTTTGATTACACCAAACGTGAAGAAATAATAACTACAAATAAGAGGCAGTTTTATATGGGACTGGGATTACAATTCTAAGAAAGTCAAAATCAAAACCTTTCTCCACTGCGTGTAGCAAGGCGTGGCAAAAAGACAGCCACAAAGACTCAAAGACACTAAGAAAAGATTTTTAACCGCAAAGGGCGCAGAGTCGCAAAGAAGAAATTCTCTGGTTTTATAGATACAGATAAATAACATTGTTGCAACGGGCTTCAGCCCGTGGAAGAAAAAGCACCAAAACAAGCGGCTTTAGCCGTTAAAAGTTCAAGGGCTAAAGCCCGAATATTTCGAAATTATTGAATCCACGACCTGAAGGTCGTGGCAATTAAAATATTCTGTTGCAAAAATAACAAATCTAATAAATAAAACTAAATAATATAAATCTAGTACGTTTGACGTTTCACGTCTGACGTTTCACAGAAAGGGATTACAATGAAACTAGTACTTGCAGCACTTTTGATTATCTTTGCTACTTCACTAAATATCACTCAGCTAAAAGCTGATGATTACACCGAGGCAATGCTTAAAGCCATGAAAAAAATGGGTGATGCGGCTGATAAAAACGATAAAGCCTCCATGCTTAAGGTCAGGGGTGATTTTGAGCGCATACTGCAGCTTAAAAAAAATGAATGGATGGTAAATTATTACCTGGGATTCCTGGACTACATGCTTTCGCGCACAGCGGCTGAAGAAAAGAACAATGATGATGTAAAGAAGTACACTGAATCTGCGCTAAGCCTGTTTGATAAATGCACGGACGTTAATGACCAGTTCGCCGATGCGTACATTATGAAAATGGCGGCACAGGGCAACCGCTGGCAGTATGAGCCGAACAAAATGAATGATATCATTGCCAAAACACAGGAAGCAAAGGATATTGCAATGAAGCTTGAGCCTGAAAATCCGAGGTATTACCTGGTTGACGGCTATATGACATTCTACACTCCCGAAAGTTTTGGCGGTGGTGTTGATAAAGCGCAGCCGATGTTTGAAAAAGCGTGGGAATACTCAAAGACCTACAAACCGAAAGATGAAACATACCCCAACTGGGGCAACGACCAGGCTGCGGGAATGATCGCAATGTGTTACATACAGAACGGCAAGCTTGATGAGGCCAAAAAATGGATAGATATGGCTCTTGAAGTAAAACCTGAATCAAGTTTTATTAAAGGGTTTGTAATGACGGAATACGAAAAAAGTAAAAAATAGTTCGTGGTGTCAGGTATATACCTGACACCACTATTGAGGTTTTAAAATGGTGTTGGTGAGAACTGACGCCATTTTTTTGTATTATTGAAACGTGATGCAAATCATTTTTCTAACAAAACCAATTATATATATTTGAATAAGGTAAAAGTTCCCCGAATAAATTGTTAAATTAATGTTAAAAATGAGTCAAAATGTCCATAGATCCTAAAATACGGTACAATTATACAAAATATGTAAAACAAATATTGCTACTAACATTTATTTTTTTCGCAGCTACTGGATTAAGAGCGCAAATTAACGAAGAATGGGTTTACAGGTATAATGGTCCTGTTAATTCAGATGACTACTTCTATAGTGTAAAAACAGATAAATTAGACAATGTTATACTTACAGGTTATTCGCAAGAGGGTACTATCAATAAGGCGGATATTTTAGTTGTTAAATTGACCCCAAGTGGACAATTAATTTGGCTGAAAAAGTTTAATGGTACGTCTAATCAAAATGATTATGGAAAAAATATAGAAGTCGATTCTGAAAATAATATTTATGTTTTGGGAACCACAATAAATTCTGGTACATTAACTGATGTAACTGCAATAAAACTCACATCTGCCGGTGATTTGATATGGCTAAGAAATTATAACGCAGGAAACGATCGAAATGATTATTCAAAAGATATGATTATAGATTCTATCGGAAATCTTTATATTACTGGTTATTCCGATAGTGCGCAGGAAAGTAGTAATTGTATTACAATCAAATACGATTTAACAGGTACATTATTGTGGTCGAATATTTATCGAACTAATTATGTTTCTCATGACAGAGGAAATAAAATAGTTTTTGATAAAAATGGGAATATTATTGTTACCGGCACAGGATTTACTCAAAATTCAGGCTTTGATTATTTAACGATCAAATATGATGTTACAGGTAATACAATTTGGGCAAAAACCTTCAACGATGAACCAGATATTTCAATTGATAATGGTGAATCTATAATTACTGATATTAATAACAATGTGTTTGTAACCGGTTCATGCTCAAACTCAATAACATTTAGAAGCAATATTGTCACTGTAAAATATAATTCAGCCGGACAAATAATATGGGCGAAAAAATTCAATGGCTTAGGTAATGATGATGATTATCCGGTAGATATTCTCGTAGATAATTCAAATAATATAATAGTTGGTGGACGTACAACAGGTTTTAATTCATCATTTGATTATTTGGTTTTAAAATACTCTAATAGTGGTGACTCAATATGGAACAGAAAATATTCAAGTCCTGGTAACTATGATGATATTTTAAGTGCGGTATCTATTGATAATTTAAATAATATTTATG
>JABFSP010000422.1 GCA_013140565.1 Ignavibacteria bacterium | reverse complement strand
CTTTCACATCGTATACAATACCTTCAGAGCCTTCGGCTATTTTTTTACTTGTTATGCTGGCTGTTATCAAGCCAACATTTTCAACAGTTGCGGTTACATCTCTTAGGGCATATATTTTTTTATCTGCGGGGGTGAGTGTATCACTCTGCCCGATCATGGAAACATTTAGTTTTTCTAAATTTGCTACGAATTCAGGAATCGTTAAATGAACATTGAATCCCGGGATTGATTCCAGCTTATCAAGTGTTCCCCCCGTGTGTCCAAGTCCCCTGCCCGACATCATGGGGACAACCACATCAAAACATGCAATCAGAGGAGCAAGTATGATAGAAGTTTTATCACCAACTCCACCGGTTGAGTGTTTATCGATCTTAGGTTTATTTATGTGGGAAAGGTTTACCCTTTCTCCGGAATTTATAAAGGCTTTTACAAAGCCAAGGGTCTCAGCGTCATTTAAACCTCTGAAATATATTGTCATTAGCAGGGCTGATTTTTGATAATCAGGTATTTTACCCTTAACATAGTGTGAAATGAAGTAGTTAATTTCATCATCACTTAAAATCTCACCGTTTCGCTTCTTTTTTATAATTTCTACGGGATTCATATTACAAATATATGATTTTGATATAATATATATTGCCAAAAAATGAGTATTATCCCGGTTATGAATGCAGCTAAAAATTAATAATAATCAGTTAGTATTCAGTTAGAAACTTACTATTGAAAAACATCCTATTAAATGTTATCTTACATTAGTATTCATACCTATTCTGATCAAAAGCCCGGTCTAAAGGAGGATTATTCCGATAATTTTTGATCTAATTCCAACTAAAAACAGTTTTTATAAACTAAATCAAATTTATATGAAATTTTTATTATCAGTTATTCTGATTATAACAGCGCTCTGTACAACAATTTTTTCGAACAATATATGGCAGGATGTGCAGCCCGGCAGTTTCACCATAAAGGGCACAGTATATTTTGCACCTGTTTCATACAGGACTGTTCAGCTTAACCGCGCTGAACTGTTAAACCTGTTAAGGACAGCTCCTATGGAATCCTCAGTAAGAGTGAAGAACTCGAACACAATTATATCACTCCCTATGCCAAACGGTACAATGGCAAGATTCAGATTTGTTGAATCACCCGTTATGGCACCTGAGCTTGCGGCTCAATACCCGGAAATAAAAACATATCTGGGCCAGGGAATTGATGACCAGAATGCGGTCATCCGTTTTGATTTCACTCCCCTCGGATTTCATGCTATGGTACTTTCAAACAACGGAACTGTTTTTATTGACCCGTTCAGTATGAATGAAACAGAATATTACATGTCATATTACCGAGACGATTTCCGCCCGGCAATTGAAAAGAATTTTGTTTGCTTAACAGAAAGTGACTCAAACCCGCCTGTTTACAGTAACATTATCAGCAGAACAGGCGAGCAGTTAAGAACATACAGGCTTGCAGTTGCAACCACAGGTGAATATACAACTCTTTTAGGCGGTCAGGTACCAACACTTGCCAACATTGTAACAACTGTAACAAGAATAACAGGCGTTTATGAAACCGATATGGCAGTCAGACTTGTATTGATAGCAAATCAAATGGATATTATTTACACAAACGGCGGCAGTGATCCATATACTAACAACAATGGAAGTGCTTTACTTAGTGAGAACCAAAACAATCTTGATAATGTAATTGGAAACGCCAATTACGATATCGGCCACGTTTTCAGTACAGGCGGCTTTGGCGGTATTGCAGGACTTTCTGTGGTATGCGTTACAGGTAATAAAGGCAGAGGCGCTACAGGTTCTACATCACCATTTGGTGACCCGTGGGCAATTGATTACGTAGCACACGAAATGGGACATCAGTTTTCGGGTAATCACACTCAGAATAATACAAGTTGTAACGCAAATCCCCCAACAGCATGGGAGCCCGGCAGCGGAATAACAATTATGGGCTATGCAGGCGTATGTTCACCAAGCTTAGCGAATAACAGTATTCCATATTTACACGGTGGTAATATTTTTGTAGAAATGCTTCCGTTCACTCAGTTTGGTAACGGTAATTCCTGCCCGGTAACAACAAACACTGGAAATGCTCCTCCTGATATCACAATACCACCTGCAGGATGGACGATTCCGAAATCTACTCCTTTTAGTTTGACCGGCACGGCAACTGATCCGAATAATGACCCGCTTACTTATTCATGGGAACAGGTAAATACAGGGCCGCAGGGACATCCCAATGCACCATCAGGCAATGCGCCAATATTCAGGCCGTTTTCACCAGTTAATGACGGTACAAGATTATTCCCTAAACTCTCAGATATATTAAATAACACACAGACACTTGGTGAATTGCTTCCGACATATGACAGAATGCTTAAGTTCAGATTTACTGTAAGAGATAACCGCGCAGGCGGCGGAGGTATTTCGTCTGACGAGATAGTATTTTTCGCAACAGGTACGGCAGGACCGTTCCTGGTAACATTTCCTAACACAAACGTTACAATTGGCGGCGGACAGACTGTTACATGGGATGTTGCAAACACCACCGCTGCACCGGTAAGCTGCGCGAATGTAAAAATAACGCTTTCAACTGATGGCGGCAATACTTTCCCAACCGTGTTAGCAGCAAACACACCAAATGACGGTTCAGAAGCTGTAACTCTTCCGGCAATTGAAAATACAACAGCCAGAATAAAAATTGAAGCTATTGATAATGTCTTTTTTGATATGTCAAATGCAAACTTTACAATTACCGCATCTATCGGTATTCAGCCAAACCAGAACGGCACGCCGGTTGAATTCGGTTTATCACAGAATTTTCCTAATCCATTCAATCCCGTAACAATATTAAGCTTCGCCCTGCCTAAAAAATCAGCGGTAACACTTAAAGTGTACGATGCTCTTGGCAGAGAAGCCGCAGTATTGATAAACAACGAAATAAGAACAGAAGGCTATTATAGTTATGAATTCGACGCGTCAAGACTCCCGAGCGGTATTTATTATTACAGGATTGAAGCAGGCGATTTCGTTGATTCAAAGAAAATGATTTTGATAAAGTAAAGAAGTTACTTTTGAAACCTTGTTTTTAGGCTAATAGAGTAATTATCATATCTATTTATTGTTAACCCCGGTCTTAAGCCGGGGTTTTTTATTAAATTGTGGGTTATGTTTATGAAAATGACCCGTTGTTGTTCATGCAGTATTCAGTATTGTATTTGAAAATATAACCCGAAATATGTTTTTCAAACTGTACTTTAAAATTCACTTGACATTCTAAAAATTATTTGTTCTTTTGCAATTGATGTGAAAAATATGGATTTACGACTGCCCATAACCACCTTTGCGTTGGTGATTAAGTATAAAATTTAAAGAGTAAAAATGAAACAAACAAAAAGAAAAATAATTCTGTTATTGTTCATTGTTAATTGTTCATTGCAAATTGCTGTAGCTCAGCCAACACAAGAGTGGGTTGCAAGGTATGAAAGCCCAACTGGCTCCAGTGCAATACCCAATAAAATGTGTCTGGATAAAGTAGGAAATTGCTATGTTTTTGGAGAATATTTTGACATTACTAATAATGTGATCTTAATCAAATATAATACATCAGGCGATACATTGTGGACAAGAAAATTTCAGAATAGTGTTAACAGTTTACCTAAAGGCGTAATTTCAGATAGTATAGGTAATTCCTATATAACTTTTTTGAATGGACCTGATTTTGGACCTTACAACATAGTTACAATTAAGTTTAACCCGCAACGAGTCCAGCAATGGCTAAAAATATATGATTCAGGTGGAAATGACCAACCAACGGATATAATTATGGATAGATACAATAATGTTTATGTAGCAGGTGTTTCTGGTGATGAAAGTTTAGTAATCAAGTATAATCCAATAGGTGATACTATCTGGACAAGAAAATATACAGAATCAGGTTTTAGGTTTCCTGTAACTTCAATTGATATCGATACAAAGAACAATGTACATATAGGAGGTTTAAAGGGAAATATTTCCAATGGAACCCAAAATTTTTATGTTATCAAATATGATTCAAACGGTGTATTTAAATGGTTAAATTATCATTCTACTAATGGAGTTGAGGTATTGAATAAAATAAAAGTTGACAATAATTTTAATTTATATGCAACCGGTAGATCCATAAACGGAAAATTACTCACAGTAAAATATGATTCAACTGGTTCACAACAGTGGATGGTAATTTATGAGGGGCCCGGACCCGCTGGGGGAAGTGCAACAGACATGGGAATTGATAACTTTGGGAATATTATCATAACAGGTTATAGCAATGCAATTGGTACAGGAACTTATGACTATGTCACAGTGAAGTATAATACATTTGGTGACTCTTTATGGGTAAAGAGATATAATGGTAATCAAAATAACAACGATGAGGCGTATTCATTGGTTTTGGATAATTTAAATAACACTTATATAACTGGAAGAAGCAGGAGTACAGGTGAAACCTGGAATTATGCAACAGTAAAATATGATGAAAATGGAAATGAAAAATGGGTTGCTATCTACAATGGCCCCGCAGGGAATGGTGAAGACATTGCTTACAAAATCAACATAGATCAAAACTATAATGTATTTATTACGGGAATAAGTGATAGAGGCAGTTTTAACTACGACTACGCAACTATTAAGTATTCGCAAACTGTAGGTATCTTACCGATATCAGAAACTGCACCTTTACAATATAGTCTTTCGCAAAACTATCCAAATCCTTTTAACCCT
>JABFSP010000169.1 GCA_013140565.1 Ignavibacteria bacterium | reverse complement strand
CTCTACCCATGAATATACTATAAATAAAATTTGTAGTATCAAGTAAATCATAGTAGTTCCAATTTCCATTTTTGTAATTTGCAACGAAATGAGAGGTACCTATCCAAATATCATCTGTATTTAAGTATAAACAATTCCATATCCAGGGATCTATATTTTCCGGATGATTAAAATTTATTTCCGTAAAATTTATACCATCGTATTTTAATATTTTAGCAGGATTGTTCACGCCCTCAGCATATCCTACTATGCAAATATCATTTTTACTATTTCCCATAATTTTTTCTGGTGCTGTATTTGGCAGGCTATAATCTGTTCTTACACCGTTTTGCAAATGTGTCATTATTCTTAAATTTTTATTAACAAGGAAAATATTATTCGAATCAGGACAATAAAAATCATTAAATCCGTTTGAATTAAGTTCATACTCGGTCCAGTTGAACCTAGCGCTGTCAAATGATATGCCATTATCGTTATTAACAACTACATCATCCCCGCAGGAAATAAAATTAACCGCAGCGATAATTACCGTAAAAAAAACGGCAATGTTTAGAATTTTTTTTGATATATATAGCATTTTAATAATGAAAGGGACTTCATTTTTCAACAAAAAGCCATTAAAAAACTAAGGAAGCCCATTTGTGAATTGATTAGTTATTACAAATTTAATATTACAACTACCTCTAAAACAATGACACAAGTCATTAAATTGTTTACAAACAAAAAAGGCTGCCTTTTTGCAAAGACAGCCTTTGATCTATTTCAATTTTATTTAAAACTAGAACGGTAAGTCATCATCCGTTGTTGTTGATGCAGGTTTACCTGCGGGTTTGGTTGAGCTGTAATTACCGCCGTTACCTCCTCCGGTGTTATCGCCTTTGGAGTCAAGCATTATCATTTCATCAATTACAATTTCAGTCTTGTAATGCTTTTTCTTGTTCTCATCTTCCCAGTTTGATGTTTCAAGCCTGCCTTCTACATAAACCTTACTGCCTTTTTTAAGATAGTTGCTTATTGTTTCAGCAAGTCCGCGCCATGCTTTGCAGTTATGCCACTCGGTTTTTTCCTGCCAGTTTCCTTCCTGGTCTTTCCATTTTAAACCGGTTGCAACTGAAAAACTTACCACTGCTATACCTGATTGGGTATATTTCAGTTCGGGATCCTGTCCCAATCTGCCGATAAGCATTGCTTTGTTTAGATCTTTTGCCATGATGTTTTCCTTTCTCGAGAAAACTTTCAGCCTATGATATCACCCGTTTTGATTTTCCTGACCTCAGGAAAAGCTGTAATATCAGCTATTAGTTGTTTAGTTTTTGTTTTAGTTAATTTGAATTGAGTATTTATGAACCGAATCTTTTGCTAAGAACAAAACGGTATTCTTATCAAGTACAGCGATATCGGTTAAATTCTTAATTGCAGGGAAACTGTAGAATTTTGAGTACTGTCCCTTCTTTAAGTCATATATAATCAACTCATTGGGATGCAATATAAATAAATTATCATTAAAATACGCAATACTTTTTATGGGATTTTTTCCGCGCTTACTGATTTTTTTTACAAATACCCCAAAATTATTAAAATTTAACAGCTCTCCTGTTTTTTTATCCAGTATCCACATATCAAGCTGATTGCCTTTTACAAGCTTAACGGGTTCATCAAGGCGCTCCGCGCCGATGCTGTTTGAGCCGAACACAATGCCGATTTCGCTGTAATCATTAATACGAGCCGCTTTGTAATTGGTTGCATCACACAACACATATACTTCACCCGTGCTAAGGGTCATTACACCGTTTGGATTAAATATTTTTTTTGATGACTCTGCGGTAAGATTGTATGAATTGAAATCAAATGACAAAATGTAATTCAGGTTTATATCAAGCCGTTTGATGCGGTTATTCTGGTAATCAGCCACAAGCACATCAAGTCCGTTGGATGCATCTATGGAATACGGCTGGTTGAGTTCATTCTGTCCTAACCCTGAGCCGCCGAATGAAGCAAGCTCAATACCCGTGGTTGAAAGCTTGTATACTTTATTATCTTCCAGGTCTGATACAAATATAAATTCTTCCCTTGCTGTTGAAATTGAAACGGCATTTTTGAATTTACCGAAACTTCCCTTGAACACAAGTGAATCATTAACAATTACGCTATCTTTCTGAGCGAACAGATCAGGAAGAGCGAAAATGAAAGTAAATATTACAATATATTTCAGCAGTGATATTTTCAATCTTCAAATCTCTTTTTATTTTTCAGGTAATCAACAAATACCTGTTCGCCAAGCTCGTTGAGCGAAGAATAATACGCTTTGCCGCCATTGGCGGCTGTGAATTCCTGAATGAACTGAATTAAATATTCATCCTGTGCTATCATGAACGTAGTAATTTTTATTTTCTCGCGCCTGCATGCAACGGCTTCATCAAGTGTTTTGTTTATAATCTTGGGGTCAAGACCCCATGAATTTTTATATATTCGCCGTGAATTCGTCCCCGGCTCATAAATAGCAGATGGCTTGCCATCGGTTATCATAATAATTTGTTTGTTCGCGTTCTTTTTCCTGCGTAAAATACTGCGTGCAAGCTCCAGTCCGGCTTTTGTGTTTGTGTGGTACGGACCCACGCTCACAAACGGCAGCTCACTTACCGAAACTTCCCGGGCTTCATCACCAAAGAGCACAATGTTTAATGAATCCTTGCGGTATTTTGAAAGTATCAGCTCAGATAGCCCAAGTGCAACCTGTTTGGCGGGAGTAATTCTATCTTCGCCGTACAATATCATACTGTGGCTTATATCAACCAGCAGCACAGTTGCAGCCGAGGTCTGCATTTCTGTTTCGTATATTTCAATATCATCTTCATTCAGGCTGAAGTTATCTATGCCTTCACGCTTGAACGCATTGCTGAGGGTCTGTGTGGTATCAATATTCTGCGGCTGATCGCCAAACTGGTATTTTTTTGTGGTATTGTTGCGCTCAATCCCCTTGCCGCTCATTGGTGATTCATGAAATCCTTCAGGAGATTTTTTCATATTACCAAAGATCTCTTTAAACGAATCCTGCCGAATTTTCATTTCACCCTTCGGGGTTAATGTGAACATACCGTCAGTATCATCAATGAGTCCTCTTTCTTTCAGCTTATCAATAAAATCGCTGAGCGACATATTTTCATCAAAGAAATTATAACGCTCATCCAACTGGCTGAGCCAGTCGAGAGCCTCATTCACGTCGCCGGATGTTTGTAATAGTATATAGCTGAACAAATTTAACAGCTTTTCAAGCCTTTGTTCATCTGTAAGGGAACTTTCGTTCCATTTGGAATATATTAATTTCATTTTCTTATGCCGGTTTACAGCAAAGAAATATTATTCAGATCCTGCCGGTTGCTTACACTTAAAACAGAAATATTATCAGATAATATTTCTGAGGTATCTTAATATAAGATCAGGATATATACCGAATGCGAAGAGTCCGATAACTGATATTACCGCGGCAGTATATGAAAAATCTGATCTGTATGCTGTAGTTGTTTCACTTACCGGTTCATAGAACCACATATATAATATTACTTTGATGTAATAGTAAACACCCACAAGGCTTAATAAAATCCCGATGATTGCCACCCACAGGTAATTAACCTGGATTGCTGAGAGGAAAATGTAATACTTTCCCCAGAAGCCGGCAAAAGGCGGAATGCCCGCAAGCGAAAATAAGAAAATTGTCATAAGGAGTGATAACATTGGGTTGGTCTTTCCAAGACCTTTGTAGCTTTCAAGCGTATTCTTAGAATCATTATCGCCGGTCTTTTCTTCAACCATTGAAATGATTATGAATGCGCCTGACTGCATAAGTATATATGATACCAGATAAAATAACACAGCGCGGATTGAAAATGAATTTATAGATAAGAATCCAACCATAATATAACCCGCATGCGCTATGCTTGAATATGCAAGCAGTCTTTTAATATTTGTCTGCACTAAGGCAACTACGTTGCCGTAAAGCATGGTAAGTATTGCCACCATTGCAACAACCATTGGAATATTATTCAGTGCGAAAATCGAGAAGAAAGATATCAGCGCGCCGAATGCAGCGGTTTTACCTACACTGGACATCATTCCCGTAACAACTGTTGGCGCACCCTGGTAAACGTCGGGTATCCACATCTGCAATGGGAATGAACCTGTTTTAAAAATGAATGCTATGAACACAAGCGTCAATCCCAGTAAATAGAAAGTATCTTTCTGGGGATGGGCGTCTGTGATAGCTGTATAGTTTGTTGAACCTGTATAACCGTAAATGAAAGCGATACCGAGAAGAAGAAATCCCGTTAAAAATGCGCCAAGCAGAAAATATTTTATTGCGCTTTCGTTTGATTCAACTTTCCTTCTCATGAATCCGGCAAGAACGTAGAAGCAAATTGACATTAACTCAAGTCCCACAAATACTACAATCAGGTCGTTAGCCTGACCCATGAGCATCATACCAAAGAGCGAGAATATTAATAATGAGTAATATTCACCGTGATTGATCTTTTCCTGCTGCAGGTAATTTTTTGATGATAGCACCGTGATGAATATTCCCGCAAGCAGAACAATGTTCAGCACCGCAGTAAGTGTATTTACACGAATGAACTTGTTATATAAAATGAAATTCTTTGTAAGATCACCAAATGAGAAAGTTATGGCCGCAACAATAGCAGCTAAGGTAAAATAAAATATCAGCGTTTCGCTGGTACCTTTTTGTGATTTAGGGAAAATAGTTTCAAGTAGCATTATTACAAGTCCCGCGCCGCCTATAAT
>JABFSP010000287.1 GCA_013140565.1 Ignavibacteria bacterium | reverse complement strand
ATGAATAAATGTATGGTAATTTCCAAATTAATGAAAGTAAGTCGATTTGTTTATAATTGCTGATTTTCATAGATTTTGCCGATTTAGAAAATTATATTGCGTGATAATTTAAAGGATACAATGAATTTCAGGAAGCCTAAAGGCACCAAGGATATATTACCGAAGGATATTTACAAATGGCACTATGCTGAGCAGGTCGTCCGCGATGTTACCGCGTTATATAACTTCTCCGAAGTTCGCACACCCACATTTGAATACACCGAGCTTTTCAAAAGGGGAGTGGGCACCGATACCGATATTGTTGGCAAGGAAATGTACACTTTCGATGATAAAAGCGGCGATTCATTGACGCTCAGGCCCGAAGGAACCGCGCCGGTTATGCGGGCATTCGTGGAAAACTCGATGTTAAATGACGCGCCCCTGCATAAATTGTATTACATCACAAATATGTTCCGCTATGAGCGGCCGCAGGCGGGCAGATACCGCGAGCACACGCAGTTTGGCGGCGAAATTCTCGGCAGCGATAGCTTCTACACCGATGTGGAGCTCATCCTTCTCGCGAAGGAAGTCTACAATCGCTGCGGCGTGAATAATTTTAAGGTTAAAATTAATTCCATAGGCAAGCCCGATGAAAGAAACGCATATGTTGCTAAGCTGCGCGATTATCTCAAAGATAACCTCACGGCACTATCCGATGACAGTAAACGCAGATTTGAAACAAACGCGCTGAGGATACTTGATTCAAAGAATCCCGGCGATAAAACAATTACAGATTCAGCCCCGAAGATACTTGATCACTTAGGCACTGAATCCCGCAGCCGCTTTGATAAAGTTATAAATGAACTCACCAAACTTTCGGTCAACCTCGAAGTTGATTTCCGGCTGGTTAGGGGACTTGATTACTACACCGATACCACATTCGAGTTTGTATCCGAAGATCTGGGCTCACAGGATGCGCTTGGCGGCGGCGGAAGGTACGACGGACTCATCGAACAGTTAGGCGGCAAGCCTTGCCCGGGTGTTGGATTCGGCAGCGGGCTGGAAAGAGTATTAATTGTCGCCGAAAAGAATGGCTTTACTTTCGGTGAGCCGAATAAGCCGCTGGTATATTTCATTTCATTAAACGATGCCGCGCGTGATAAAGCATTTGAGCTCATCCAGGCACTGCGGAAAAATAACATTTCATGTGAAACCGATATGCTTAACCGCAGCTTCAAAGCGCAAATGCGCGATGCGAACAAATTGGGCGTGAAGTATGTTTATATTCTCGGTGAAGATGAACTAACCAAAGGAAAAGGACAATTGAAGAATATGAGTGACAGCTCACAAAGTGAAGTTGATTTCGATAAGATCCGGGAGGCAATAAGTTAAGTGCGTACTAAAAAAGTTAAACCGCCTCCAAAGAAATTTGAATACGTCCTTAATATCTCCAAGGAGCATGACGAAGTTAAGAAGAAAGATTACATTTCATTCCGCTTTCAGACCACAAAAGAATTCCTGACTTTTCAGTACATACTTAAGATGGAAAACCATCAGGAGGATAAGAACCTGTTCTTCAACATTCTTGGTTTCAGTGCGCCGGTTTCTGATCTCTCCTCAAGCGGTACCGCGGGATATGAATACCGGCTGTATGATTACAAGCAAACCGAGTACTGTGTGACCATCGATAAAAAGGATTCCGATAAAACGAAATTCAAAATGGCAATTCAACGGTCAAAATCACAGCCATTAAAATTATCCGGCTTATCCAAAAAAAGTTTTATAGAAATTATCTCAGATTATGATTCCTAAACTATTTCAACTGGGGCCGATACCTGTTTACAGCTACGGCTTAATGCTGGGCATTTGTTTTATTGTGGCAAGCTGGCTATTGCAGCGGGAATTCAAACGCAAAAAGCTAGATGAAGGCGCAGCCGTAAATATTACTTTCATTGCGCTGGTGGGCGGAGTCATCGGCTCGAAGCTGCTGTATGTAATCGAAGAATGGAAATCATTTTCCACTATGTCGGCATCGCAGATATTTTCCACCGAAGGATTATTTTCACCCGCAGGATTAACGTTCTACGGCGGACTCATCCTCGCAACAGCGCTCATCTACATTTACACCAGGGTTAAAAAAGTACCGTTCCTCCGCGTCTGCGACGCGGCAGCGCCATCGCTGGCGATAGGTTACGGCATCGCAAGGGTTGGCTGTCATCTCTCAGGTGATGGCGACTACGGCCTGCCTGTATCGGAGTTCATGTCATGGGTACCGTGGGGCACCGATTACTCCAAAGGCACGCTCCCGCCATCAGTTGCGTTCCGCGGAAGCGATATTGCCGCCAAATTTGGCGGCGTGGTACCGGATAACACTCTATGCCACCCCACACCAATGTATGAGTTCATCATCGGCGGCCTCATCTTCTGGCTGCTGTGGAAAAAGCGCAGCGTGTTTTTGGGTGATGGCAAACTCTTCGGGCTGTACTTAATGCTCTCGGGAGCATCGAGGCTGCTTGTAGAGTTCATCCGCTTAAATCCGCGTTACATGTTCGGACTCTCCGAAGCGCAGCTTATTTCAGTTGTGCTCATAGGCCTGGGTGTATTTTTATATTACCGCAAGCCCACAACATTTATGGAAAAAGCAAAAGTCTCCGGCAAACCGCAAAAGAAAACAGCAAAATGACCCCCTCGTCCGGCAGCTGCCGGACACTCCCCCTTGGTAAGGGGGAGACAATAAGTTTGCAATAGTTTGCTTTTCAAAATCCCCTCCTTACCAAGGAGGGGATTTAGGGGAGGTCTTACGAAAGATTTAAATCGTAGAACCAGCTTTGACGGAGGAGGTCTGAGAAGGAGAGATTAATATGGGCAAAATTTACAACAGGAAAATAGATTACGAAAAAAGGAAAACGCTTCGGAATAATATGACCAAAGCAGAAGCAATACTTTGGGACGAGATAAAAAACAGAAAGATTCTTGGATTCAAATTTCGAAGACAATTTGGAATTGGAGCATATGTCGTTGACTTTTATTGCACTGAATTAAAATTGGCTATTGAAGTTGACGGAGTTACTCATCAAACAGTTGAAGAATTAGAATATGACAGAAGTAGAGAAGATGAAATTCGACCGCTAAATATTCAATTTATAAGATTTACAAATACCGAAATTTATGAGACCCTTGAGTATGTTATAGAAAGTTTAAAGAAAAAGATAGAAGAATTGGCTGTTAAATAAAGCGACCCCCTCGTCCGGCAGCTGCCGGACACTCCAACTTGGTAAGGGGGAGACGATAAGTTTAGGCATCATTGCTTTTAAGCTTTAAGCCTTGCTGAGCGTAGCGAAGTAAGGTCCCCTCCTTACCAAGGAGGGGATTTAGGGGAGGTCTTGCAAAGCATTAAATGGAATATAAATCGAACATATACCTGTGAATAAACTTTTATCCTCGTTTACGCTTGTTATAATTTTCCTGATTGCATCAGGATGTAATCCTGATAATAAACAAAAAACCCCCAAAGACGAAAAGACCACAAGTAATACCACCCAAAACATCACCAACCCTGACTCCGTTTACTCCATCATCATGGTGGGGGATATGATGCTGGGTACAAATTACCCCTCCGCGGCATCGCTGCCGCCGAATGATGGCGCTGATATACTCAGCGAAGCGAAGGAATTCCTCGAAATTGCGGATGTGACAATTGGCAACCTTGAAGGCACATTGCTTAACTCTGGCGGCACACCGAAGGTGTGCGCTAACCCCGATAACTGCGTGGCATTCAGAATGCCGGAGCATTACGCGGGGTACATAAAGGATGCCGGATTTGACATGATGAACCTCGCCAATAATCACAGCGGGGATATGGGTGATATAGGCCGCACCTCAACACAGAACACGCTCAAAACATACGGCATAAAATATGCCGGGCATATAAGCGCGCCAACTGCAATATTCATTAAGGATGGAATTAAATTCGGGTTAACCGGTTTTGCGCCCAATAACGGAACGCTCAGCATCAACGATCACAAAAAAGCCGCCAAAATTGTTAGTGAGCTGAAAAAAGAGTGTGATATTGTTATTGTGGCATTCCATGGCGGAGCCGAGGGCAGCGGAGCTACGCATGTAAACCGCAGGCGCGAGTTTTACCTTGGCGAAGACAGAGGCAACTGTTACGAGTTCGCGCATGAGATGATTGACGCGGGCGCGGATATTGTTTTCGGGCAGGGACCACATGTGCCGCGCGGAGCTGAGCTTTACAAAGGCAAGTTCATCGCGTACTCGCTGGGTAACTTTTGCACGTACGGTAAGTTTGGCTTAAGCGGTAACCTGGGATTAGCCCCGGTGTTAAAATTATACATTACAAAGTCCGGCGATTTTTCCCACGGGCGCATCTTCCCATTCAAACAAATTAAGCGCGGCTTCCCTGTATTTGATGAGAGTTACCAGGCTGTAGAGCTAATGCGTAGAATGACACAAAACGATTTCCCCGAAACAAACATAGATATCTCCCCCGACGGCAAAATTTCGATTCGATAACCCTCCCACGTGGAGGGTGAGCGGACCGAAGGACTTCTTTTCGTATAACTGTATTGGTTATCAAAATTCCGCTATGAAACGGGTTGAAAAAATTTATCAAAATGCTTTCTTAAAGAGTATTCCAAATAATTATTGATCATAATCATTCAGACCAATTTGGGTTCAATGTATTTTCCCCTGGCAATCCAAATGAATTTTTGATTACCCATTGATCTTGCTTTGGACCAATCTATAGTAACTTGATAAATCGTTATATTATCTACAACTGGTAATGAATCATTTAAACTACTAGTAGAAATAATTTCTAC
>JABFSP010000052.1 GCA_013140565.1 Ignavibacteria bacterium | reverse complement strand
GTTTAATGGTCAAATTTTCACCACAGGGTAATCTTTTGTGGGATTATAATAATCAGAATTTTATTTTTAAAAATATCTCTTCAGATTTATTCAATAACATATATACAGGTGCAAATGTTTATTCCGGAAATGAAAGAGGTCCCGGGGTAATTAAGTTTAATAAACATGGCGATGTTATATGGAGCAGATTTCATCATATGGGTGAGTATGTGGAGAATATTTCTGATATGCAGGTAAAAAATCCATTCAGTATATATATTTCCTATTTGGGTTCAAAGGGCGGGTTGCCCTCCTATTCCGGGTTCACAAAATTCAATTCAAATGGACTTGAAAAATGGAGTTACAAAAATTTCCGCAATGTTTTTGATACAACCATTGGTACAGGCAGTTTAATTATGGCTTTTACCGATTACAGAACTATGTTTTCGGCTGCAACAGGCATCGGCAATCCCCGGAAAAATGATTTTCATACTGCTAAAAATACTGAAGAATATTTCAGTATATCCGGTATTGTAACTTTTAAAGATAACAACCAGCCTGTGCAGGGCGGTTTTGTAAAAGCAATTTACTATGATGAAACATCTTCAGGTATGGTTACAGTTGATTCTGCGGCAATTCAAAGCAATGGCAACTATATGCTGACAAAGATCCCGACAGATACAATAGATCTTATGTTTTACCAGGATGACGACCTTCTCCATTTTGTTCCAACTTATTATGTATCAACAATTGATTGGCGTGAAGCTACTCCAATTTATGCAACACAGAATTTATCAAACATTAATTGCCAGGTATACAGAATTAACAATACAGCAAATCCATTTACAATCAGTGGACAGGTCACTGCAAATCTGGATAACCCATCAGTTTCAGCAATGAAGGACGCCATAGTATATGCAAAAAGCGGTGGTTCATTCAGAAACTACGGTGTATCAAACGGGAATGGTTCTTACATTACTACAAAACTACCCGCCGGAAGTTATGAACTGATTACTCACAGAATGGGATTTGCACCGGTTTCACAAAATGTTACAATTATAAACAGCAGCCTGAGTAATATTAATTTCGATATGGGAAGTCCGTTAATTGGAATAAACATTATTAATGAAAATATTCCAACAAAATATTTGCTTAGCCAGAATTACCCAAATCCGTTTAACCCGGCTACTACAATAAAATTTGCAGTGCCTGTTGCCGGACTTATCAAGCTTTCTGTTTACGATATTCTTGGAAGAGAAATTGAGATCTTAGCTAACGAGAATCTGTCCGCCGGAACTTATTCAGTAAACTGGAATGCTTCGAACTACCCCAGCGGAATATATTTCTACAGGCTGGAAGGAAATGAGTTTACCGAAACTAAAAAAATGGTGCTGATCAAATAGCTATAGATACAAGAATAGTTTTAACCTTACTGAAATTAAAAACCCATCCGATTGGATGGGTTTTTTATGTACTTCAAATGCTAAAGAATTATTTTAATTTCCGCCGCGGAATTCCCTGTCAATAACATCAAATTCACCCGGGTAAGTGATCGGTCCGATAACTGTTCTGACAGTAGGTTTCACTTTTAAAGTAACACGTGAAGATGAGCCATTCTGTCCGCCAAGAGCGAGTGCAAGGTTGATAAGATCGTTATAATTGCCATTGGTGAAGAATTTCAACAGGTCAAATGACATTCCGATTGGAATATTTGTTGATGTGCCTACACCGGGAACAGAAATATTGCCAACATTGCCGTTAATGGTTTCATTGTTATCAATAAAAAGGCGCCATGCGAGATTTTCTATGACTGCACTTGATTGTTTGGTGCCACCTGTGCCGTCATTTGGATTTTTGGCAAGCACATTGAGTGTAAAACTGACCGGCAGTTTGCCTGAAGTAAACGCAGCCAGCAGGTTTGCAGCATCAAGCAGACCAATACTTGAAATTGAAGAAAAGTTTGATAGCGGCACGTTTGCAACTTTCATTGATGTAACTTTATCAAGCTTGAACTGCAGGCGCTGAATATTTGTGATCGCATCCATTACACCCGAACATCCAAAATTCATGAATGCAAAAGCTATGAGTATGAGACCTAAAAACGGTTTGTTAAGTTTTTTCATAATGTATTATAAAATTATTGTTTGATTTCAGTATACTAAGATACAAAAAATTATCAGAAACCGAAGAGCAACCCGGCATTGATTTGAATTGTTGCGATCGACCTATCATTTCCAACAGGATGTTTACTGTTAGTTGCGCTATAGTTCGGATCTGCAGCATCGTTCAAATCTGCATAGGCATCATTTCTGTCATTTGAGTTTGTTACGCCGTCATAGCTTTTGCCAAACAGATTTATCAGGTTGTATCTCAAACTTAAATCCAGAGTAAATGATTTCCCGAAAGCAATTTCTGATCCTATTGCAAAACCAAGTCCCGTTCTTGAAGCAGATTTTATACTTTTCTCGCCATCAGAAACTTCAGCCGTAGAATGATAATTATATGTTCCACTGATAGATGAAAATAATATATCAATTCCTGCGTATGGTTTCACCGGACTAAATGGTATACCGAAACCAAATTCAGTACCTAAAGTGAACATAAAAACATTATTTTTTATTTCAAGCGTACTGCCGGGCTGTTCAGGATTTGCGTTGCCGCTATTATCAAGAGAAGCATAACTGATAGAAAGCCTGCCATTTAACGGACCAAGTTGTACTTTGCCCATTATGCCGTAATGCAATCCTGATCTTAAACCATACTTCGTTCCTGCATAAAAATCCTTTGCATCGCCGCTGTAATCAACAGTTGGCGAAGTTAAGCCAAGCTCAGGACCGAGTTTTATGCTTATTTGTGAATAAGTTGTTAAATTTAATGCAATCAAAAAAAATAAAGCAAATAATTTCACCATAATGCCCTCACATAATTAATTTATCAAAAATACATAACTAAAACCTGAACAAAAATGCTAAATTAAACTGCAAAGTAGAAATTGATCTGCTGTTATTGATCGGATGATCGTTTGGATCAACTGAATAATTTGGATCCTGTTCATCATTGAGATTCACATATGAATCTTCTCGTTTATCAGTTGGCAGCTCTTCAAATTTTTTCCCGATCAAATTGATCAGATTGTATCGTATTCCCAGGTCAATAGCATATTTTTTTCCGAATGATATTTCCGCTCCGGCTCCAATTCCGATACCGATCCTTGAAGAGTTATTCAGTGAATAAGTACCGGTTTCAACTCTAGAAACTCCCTGGAATTTTGTTTCTCCGCCAATCGAAGAAAATATCAGGTCTGCACCGCCGTATGGAGTTACCGGACTGGAAGGTAAATTAAACCTGAATTCAGGTCCAACGGATATCATAAGAAGGTTTTGTTTTACTTCAACAAAGCTGTTGGGTTTATCTGCTTCAGAATTTCCGGAATTACTTAAAGACGAATAATTTATAGCTGCCCTGATATTAAGAACAGGCAGGTTAGCTTTGAAGATAACCCCGAAATTAATTCCTGTACCCAAACCATATTTAGCGCCGTTGTAATAATCGATCGTTGTACCTGAATAATCACCTGATGGAATAGTTACCCCAAAAGAAGGTCCCAATGAAAAACCTACCTGCGAAAATGATGTTATTGAAAGCATCATAAGCAAAACAAAAAATTTAACAGATTTTCTCATCTTTTTATCCTTTAGTTTATTTTTTTAAGTAATTTTACAGTTCACTTACCATGCCGGCCACAAATTATTAGCGCCATCAAATATTGGTTGAGACTGCAGAAGCTTAAAAGCAGCTCCGCCGCCGCTTGATACTATATATATATTTCCATTACTGCCTGTAAATCTGATGTATGCAAGTAATCCGCCGTTTGGCAGCCAGGTTGGGTACCTTGAATTCACGCCCGCTTCGTTTACAACATCAACCGGGTTACCGGATGCAGGATAAGTGAGACCAACTATTGACCAGTAATCACCCGGATTTTTATCAGATTCAAAAATTATCCTGTCACAGGCAGGAGCCCATGCCGGGTAACCTGAATTATTGGGGTTATAAAAATTAACATTATTTACCGGGTCAAGCGGGTCAATTACATAAACATCATGGTCAGTTGAAGTTGCCGAAGTTTGGTATTCATAAGCTACTCTTCTTACAGAGATCCTTGGTGACCATTTAGGATTATATTCATCGCCGCCGGCTGTTGCGGAAATTGCTCTTGGGTTAGAAACCTGGAAACTGCTGCCAGAGCCTGTAACATCACCAATATAGAGATCACGGGAATCAGCAATATCAATTACCCCTGAAGAATCAGTATCGGTTCTTCTGTCCCAAATCAAAAATTTTCCGTCAGGTGAAAAAGATGGATTGTTATCCCAATTACCGTTTGATGAAAATAATCTTACCGGATCCGCTGTTACACCGCTATCAATACTACCATCAGCTTTAAAAAAGAAAGCATAAATTTCCTGCTGGTTACCATTTGTCCTTGAAAATACAAGAACGCGTCCATCAGGTGACCAGTTTGATTGTTTATCATCACTGGTATTAAACAAAGTTAAGTTAGCCGGATTTGTTTGATATACAAGATTAGCTGTATCAAGCACACCGCCTGAATTTACCTGTGCAAGATAAATATCATAATTAGTAGTCAAATTAGAAGTAAAAGAGATAAATTTTCCACTTCGTGTCAGATCTGATGGCGGACCACTTGGCGGAATTATTATATTTCCATCATCACCGCAACTGCTTAATAAAACTGCTAATATAAAAAGAGGTATAAGACCAAAAATGTATTTTATATATTTTTTCATTTTTAAATTAATTATTTAATGTGAATCATATCTATATAAC
>JABFSP010000171.1 GCA_013140565.1 Ignavibacteria bacterium | reverse complement strand
TCTTATTTCAACCTATACAATTAAAAGTGACGGGTCTGATCTTAAGTTATTTAATGATTCAATGGGTGTCAGTCCATATTCATACCGGAATAAGATCCTTTTAACTAAAGGCGGCATTGGTTTCTATGATATTTATATCGCAAATTATAATGGAAGCTTTATGGCTAAAATTCCATTAGGAAGTAATCCCGTCGCCTATTGTAATCTTTCACCGGATGCTGAAAAGTTATATTTTATAACTGCAAACATTGATATGAACTTGTATGTAGTCAATTCTGATGGCTCCGGACTAGTTCAGATTACCACTCTACCTGTCTCATTTAATTCTGTAAAGTTTTCTCCAAGTGGGAAAATGATAGCATATTTAGAACCATCATATTTTCCCAATCATCGCGGCACAAAACTATTTATTTCAAATGCATCAGGTACTTATAAAAGATTATTGAAGGATAGTATTCAGGATGGAAGTTCAATAGATTGGTCAAATGACGGGAAAAAGATAATTTTCCATTATCTTGTTCTTGGCATGAATGCTGCTGTAAAAATTGGTGTTATTGATACTGCTAACAGTAATTTTGCTGTATTGGCAGATGGATATTCCCCGGCATGGTCTCCAAAAGGGAATAAAATATGTTTCGTCAACTCAAATGGAACTAATAACGAGCTCTTTCTAATGGATCAGGACGGTTCGAATATTACAAGTGTTTCAAATATACCGGGAATTAGTCCTTATTATATTAAATGGTCAAAGGAGGGAATGAGAATCTTATACAGATCTATCGAAGGATCAAATCCTCCAAAACTTTGGATGTATGATTTGAATACAAATTCAAATATGCTTTTAGCTGATTCAGTTTATGATGCTATTTGGCAATAATGTTCATATTCAAAAATATAATTTTATTTAGAGTTATTATTCTTTTAGTGCTTGCTGCATTTACAGGCTGCGTAACGAGTAAAATTGAATATACTGAGACAAATGTTCTGCCTGAAGATAAGACTTACCGGATATCAGAAGTCTTTATGAAAGACGGTACTGTTAAAGTACTTAAAGATAAAGAACCGGCGTTTAAGCTGAAATATAAAGGACATGAAAACGTATTACTATATTATGAAAATGTTAATATTGAAAAAATAATATTGCTAAGTGATGTATCAAGTTTAAAAATAGAAGTACTTGAAAGCAATACTGTACTGAGTATTTTCATTATAGCAGGAGCTGTTGCTTTGTTTGTATTGCTAATTTATCTGGTAGCAAATTCACTTGGCAAATTTAAAGCAGTATGAGGTAATTTAAATCTTAATAAATAAATTTATGGTAAAAAACGTTTTAGTTTTCAGGTTGATTGTATTCATAGTGCTTGTGAGTTTTGCGGGATGTGTTACAAGCAAAATTGAATATGTAGAAAGTGATAAGGTGCCGGTTGAAAAGACCTACAGGATATCACAGCTATACCTTAAGGATGGTACTATAATAGATGTGAAAGAAAAGGAAGCTAAGTTGAGACTTAAATATAAAGGCGTAAGCAATGTAATTGTATATTATGAAGATGTGAACATAGAAAAATCGGTACCTTTAAAAGATGTTGCCAGGTTAAAGATTGAAATACTCGAAAGTCACCTGATTGGCACGGTATTGGTTATAATAGGTACTGTTGCAGTGGCTATATTTCTCGCATTAGGGTTAGTTTTAGCAGTCGGTGGTTTAAAGATGCACTAATATTATTCATGTAAGCCAAAAACCCTGAAACAAATTCTTTAACAGTGAATGAATGTGCCGGATATTGGTCGCCTGGTGGAACAAAAATAATGAATCTAGTCCAAAATGCTTTTCTTTTTATCAGAGAGCAAAATATACGATATTAATACAACTGAAACGGGGATATTGATTAATTCCTATTCAGAAACTATCCGGAAATAATAAGAATGTTCATCTTCAAAAACATATTTTTCTTTAGGGTCATAATTCTTTTAGTGCTCGCTGCATTTACGGGTTGTGTAACCAGTAAAATTGAGTATACTGAATCAAATGAACTTCCCAAAGATAAAGTATACAGGATATCAGATGTTTATATGAAAGATGGCACTGTTATCAACCTAAAAGGCAAAGATGCTAAGTTTAAGCTGAAACATAAGGGTGTGGAAAATGTCATAGTCTATATTGATGATAAAGATAAAGAAATACTGATACCGGTAAAAGATGTTAATAATATAATGATTGAGGTTCTTGAAGGTCATACATTACTGACAGTATTAACTATAGTTGGAGTACTGATACTGGCATTTTTCATTATATTATTGATAGCTCCGCCATTTAAAGGAAGTATTACCGGATAAATCCATGAAACAAATTCCTGCGTATATATGTTTGTAATTAAGAATCCAACAGAAATGAAAAAAATGAGTATATTAGCAGCAATATTATCAATTTTTATGCTCACGGGCTGCGGCGATAAGCCCGGAAAAGTAGCTTTAAACGAGCAGCATATTTCAAAATTAACTGATTCCACAAACATTTGCGGAGAATTTAAACCGGTCATGAGTAAAGACGAATTAAAAGAAAAGCTCTCAGATGAGCAGTATAAAGTAACACAGGAAAAGGGGACAGAACGCCCTTTCAGTAACAAGTATTGGGATAACCACGATGCAGGCAAGTATAACTGTATCGTATGCGGTCAGGAGCTCTTCAGCAGTGATACAAAATTTGAGTCCGGCACAGGTTGGCCAAGCTTCTTTCAGCCAATTAAAGATGAAAATGTGAAGGAAGAAACAGATGTTACATTAGGTATGAAAAGAACTGAAGTAATGTGCTCAAATTGCGGCGCGCATTTGGGGCATGTATTTGATGACGGTCCGAATCCAACCCGCCTGAGATACTGCATGAATTCAGCAGCGCTGGACTTTAAGAAGAAGGACGAGTAGCTGGTTGTTGAGTAGGTGTGCGGTTGAGTAGTTAAGTAGCTCCGTTAGGAGCGAAATGTTTGTAGTAAAGGATTTCGTTTTGTTGTTAGCTCCGTAGGAGTGATATGTAATTGGTTATCACGAATTAACAAATTAAGCACAGTGGAATGTTATCTGTGCTTTTTTATTATTGGCTTTATTTGATGAAGTATATTCCTTTGCGAGGAGCTTTAGCGACGCTATGCCTTAAACCTGCGGAGCATGTGGAAGGAAGCAATCTCATTAATAGAACAGATCCTATTCCAAAAACATCAACTTCGATGATACCGGCACTGACACAGTCAGTGCATTCCAAAATTACTTCCTTAACAGGCTCACCCTGTAGGGGTACAACTCAGGTGTAACAATACCTGACTTTACTGCCGGATCATTCATCATAATATCCCTTGCTTCATCTTCCGATTCGGTTTCTATTATAGCAATGCCGAATTTTCCTGTGGTTTCGGGTCCGGCTAAAATTAATTTACCTGCATTAAGCAGCTCCTGCAGATACAAAAAATGCGTACCCATGATATTTCCTTCTTCTTCACTCATGGTTTCAGCAAAATTTTCCTTATGGGGTCTTATGAAGTAAATGAACTGCATAGCTCTAATATTTATTTTTGTAATTGATGCAAAGGTTTTAGTTAATTCTGATAAGGCGCAGGTTCATTTCAGAAATCCGATATATAACCCAACAATTATAACTGTCAGTATTAAAACGCCAAATAGTATGTAAAACTGGATCGAGCTTCTTAGCCTGTTAGGGAGCATTAATTGATCTTCTTGTTATTCAATTCATCCTGCGCAATTTTTATCTTCACAGAAAGCTCGCTTTCGTATTCCGGATTCAGTTCAACAGCCTTCTGCCAGTCAGCAATTGATTCGCTGTAATTTTTAAGCCTGAAATTTGCATAGCCGCGATTGTAGAAGATATCGTAATTATCCGGTTCCTGCTGAAGCGCTTTGGTGTAATCAGTAAGCGCGTTTTTGTAATCCTTAAGTGAGTAGTAGCAATTGCCTCTGTAAAAAAATGATTCTGATGTTTCACTTTTTTCGAGCACGGTCGAAAAATCACTGATGGCCTGTTTGTATTCCTTTAACTTGAACCTTGCATAGCCGCGTTTGTAATATGCTGTCGCATCGCCTGAGAATTTTTCGAGGTACTTGGAAAAATACACTTCGGCATCTTTGTAATTCTTATTATCATTTGCCTGTGTACCAATTTCATAATATTGTACGGGGTCAGTGTATTCAGTATACGAGTTTTCCATTCCTATCATGGCAAGTATATCATTCACAGGTATGGCAAAGTATAACGCACCTTCATGCTGGCCGCTTACACTTAAACCTATAAGTTCACCTTTAGAGTTAAGTACCGCTCCTCCTGAGGAACCGTCAGTTATCGGGCAGGTCATTTGCACAAGCTTTACATTATTCTCGTCAGTTCTGAACCCGCTGACGATACCTTCTGAAATGGAGTTTTCGTATCCTTCAGGTGAGCCTACTGCATATATCCTTTGACCGGCTTTTAAATTACCGCTGTTGCCGTATGTTATGGGAGTCAGTGTTCTGTCATCGGTTTTAAGGAAAAGAATGTCTTTTAATTCATCGTACTTATGGACCTGTACATTCTTAATTTCTTTGCTGTAGTGTTTTACTTCAATTCTTGCGGCATCTTTGCATACGTGGTGATTTGTAACTATCATGCCGTCATTTATGACCACACCGGAGCCCTGGAAAACATTGCCTAAGTTATCGTAAGCAATAATAACCACAACGGAATTATCCACCTTTTCGTAAATTTTATCTGGGGTGAGTTCATCTGCAGAAATCTGCTGACCCAGCGCCCTTACGCAAACCAGAATGAATAAAAGGGGAAATATGTAGTGA
>JABFSP010000323.1 GCA_013140565.1 Ignavibacteria bacterium | reverse complement strand
TGTTAATACAGCGAATGTACTGTATAAGGACTGGTGTACAGAAAAAATAGATGAAATTAATTCAGGAAAGTGATTTTTTGCTTTAAACAAAAAAGGACGCTTTTTAGCGTCCTTTTCGATTTTCGTTTATTTTACAAGGATCATTTGTTTGGTTTCCGCAAAACCTTCTATTTCAAGTCTGTAGAAATACACTCCGCTGGAGTAATTTGCTGCGTTCCAGTCAGCTTTATAAGTACCTGCCGAGAGTTGTTCATTTACGAGTACTTCAACTTCCCTGCCTGTGATATCGAATATTGTTAGCTTAACAAATGACTTTTCAGGAACTGAAAAGTCAATATTGGTTAGCGGATTAAACGGGTTTGGATAGTTCTGAGAAAGCGAAAACTTATCCGGAACTTCCGTTGATAAATTCAAAAGACCGATCGTTGAAATATTTGTTTTATATAATCCGCCGTAATATGTGCCTGCATAACCAAATCCTGAATTATCAAAATACACGGAGGTAATCATCTTATTATAAATACCCGAGCTGACTTCGAACCAATTCAAACCGTTATTTGTAGACCTTAACACTCCCGAACCGTAGAACCCGCCGGCAAAAATATATCCGGCTGAATTACTTTTGACATAAAAATAATCAGTATTGGGCAAACCTATTATGCTCCAGCTCACTCCATAATTTGTTGACCTGTATATTCCGTTTTGTCCGCCGGAAACACTGTTAAAACATCCGTATACGTAACCGTTAGGGGCTGCTGTGAGAGAAATGACAGATGCGTAAGGCTGCGCCTGTAGCCATGAGGAACCGTTGTTAGTTGAACGATAAACACCGCCACCCGACGTTCCGGCAAACAAATTCCCGTTTGGTGTGATACAAATTGAATATACTGAAGCTGTAAAATTTGGATCTGTCATTTCCCAGTTAAGCCCATTGTTAGACGATTTCCATACACCAAATGAGGGGTAAGAGCCTGATGCAAATAACACCCCGCTTTGATTGTTCACAATATTATTGAACGATATAAAACCGCTCATTAGCATTTGCCAATTGCTGCCGTTGTTTGTTGAACGGAAGAGTCCTGAATCACTTTGCGCAAGGAGAACATTCCCCGGGGCTGTAAATATGAGTTCGCACGATGACCCCTTAAAGCCACCTGAGAGTTTAAGCCATGAATTTCCATTATCTGTAGACCTTAACAATCCGTTATACGCAGTACCTGCGAACAGGTTACTGCCTGAAACAGAAACCGATGCTATACCGCTGCAGTTAAATCCGGCAGAAGAACTAACCCAGTTTGTGCCGTTGTTTGAAGACCTGAAGATTCCTTCTCCGGTTACTGCCGCTAAAACTATCCCGGATGAAGTTACATTCACTTCAGTTATTCTGTTATAGTTAAATCCAATTTTAACCCAATTATTGCCATTGTTCGTTGACCGGAATACACCGGAATCTGATGCGGCATAGAGACCACTGCTTCCGGCAAATAACCTGTTAATTTTTTTATTAGTCAAACCGTTGTTGATTAGCGTCCAGTTCTGTCCTGAATCGGTTGTCCTGTATATACCCAATGTGTAAGCCGCAGCATAAATATTGGTACCGTAAGAAACAATATTAACAGGATTTGCATTAGTTAGATTTGTTGGCTGCCAGTTTTCAGCATTATCGGTTGACCTGTAGATCGTTGGATTGTTTCCGGATGCTATACACGCATACAACTCTCCGGCTGCCGAAATACATAAAGCAGAGATCTGCGCGGGTACAGGTAGTCCGTTGTTTTTTTGTGACCAGTTCAAACCGTTATTGGTTGAAACAAATACTCCGCTTCCTCCCCCCTCACCTGCATAGATCCTTTTGTTTTGGTCAATCACAATTGAAACTATAAATGCATGCGGGAAATTTGTGTTTATCCAGCTCTCACCATTGTTGGTGGACCTGTAAACTCCATCTGTAAATGAAGAAGCAAAAATATCACCATCATTTGCAACAGCAATTGCAACTGTGCCATTATCAAAAAAAGGACCGGGAAAACCATTGATCTTCTGACTCCATGTTAATCCGTTATCTGTCGAGCGGAAAACACCGCCACCCAACGAGCCCATAAACAGAGTACCTGCAGAATTACTTTTGATCTCAGATACTATTCCGCCTTGGGGACCGTTTAACTGCTGCCATGAAAATTGGGAATATATATTAAATGACTGGATAGACAGGATGAAGAAAATAAGCAGGGATAATTTTTTCATAATTTTAAGATATTATAAATTTTTATACATACAAATATTGCAGATTAATGCATAACAAAAAAGGACGCTTTTTAGTGTCCTTTTTAATTTTAGTTTATTTTACTAGGATCATTTGTTTAGTTTCAGCGAAACCTTCTGTTTCAAGTCTGTAGAAATACGCACCGCTGGAATAGTTTGAGGCGTTCCATGTAACTTCAAATGTTCCGGCATTGAAGTTTGAATTTACCAGTTCTTCGATCTGTTTGCCAACTATGTCATATACCGAGATCTTCACATTTCCGCCTTTTGGCAAGCCAAATTTGATTTTAGTTTCCGGGTTAAACGGATTCGGGAAATTCTGACCAAGCTCAAATGTTTTTGGAATTATAGAATACGGGTCGATTCCAAGTACTGAGCCCAGGTCAAAGGTCCAGCAGCCTCTTCCGTGTGTTGCAGCAAGTATCAATCCTGCAACCTGTTTATATTTCATATCATAAACTTCATTTACCGGCATGCCGCTGCTGAATGAAACCCAGCTTGCACCTTCATCCACTGACTGGAATACACCGATATCCGTACCAATAATTATCATTCTTGGTGTTGCAGTCCTGAGTACAATTGAATTAGCTGCAATATTCGGCATATTACTTGTAATGTTCACCCAGTTCGCCCCGCCGTTGGTTGTTTTTAAAACGTGCGTGCCTCCTGTGCCGCCCAATGTTGCGTAACATATATTATCATTAGACTGATCAACGGTAAAATCACTTACGTAAGCAAAACCTGTCTGTGTTGCCCAGTTCGTTCCGTTATTTGTTGTTGTAAGTATTCTACCGTTTGATGTACCAATGTATATCTTACCTGTATTTGTCCAGCTTATACCAATTGCAGATACACTTCCGCCAACAATTGCAGTGGTTGCAATTTGTACCCACCCGCTTGATGTAGTTGCTGTCTGCGCATTGGAAGTTTTCCATATATCAGCCCTTCCGAATACTATAGTATTATGATCACCCGGCGCCATTTCATACGGATTGTAAAACAAGCCGCCTGTTGAACCGCTTGGAGTAATGTTTGTAAAACCTACGCCTGTGTTTGTTGAACGCTGAATTGAACCGTTTACATACTGTCCGTAAACGAAGTTTGTGTTAACCGGATCAACAATTGTATAACCGCCATCGCCTGTTGTTCTCTGGTTCCAGTCAACCCCAGCGTTTGTTGATGTCATCTTGTTGTTATCCTGTGTACCGCCCTGCAGCATTGCAGTATTGGTAATATCATAATCTGCGCTTTGATACTGCAGTGTAGATAGATCGTAATTCAGATCTGTCCAGTTGTTTCCGTTATTTGTTGATTTGTAAACACCGCCATCTGACATACAGTATAAAACTGTGCCGTTGTAAGAGAGCCGGTGAATATCAGCGTGCGTCATGTTCTGTGAGCTTGATGTTGACCATGAACTCTTCTGTACAAGTCCGGTGCCGCCTGTTGTTGATACATAAAGATCGAGTCCGCCTACAACCACGATGTTCGGGTCAGTTGGATGAACTATCACGGCATTATCATACCATCCTTGTGAACCAAGATAATTTGGTGAAGTTGCCTGTGAGGTCCATGTGGTACCTCCATCAGTTGTTCTGTATAATCCCACCAATGCACCGCTTGAATTTGCAATGCTTGCGTATAATACCATGGAATTACTTGGCGCCATTGCAAGCTGAATTCTGCCCATGCTTCCCGGCAGACCGCCTGCAAGTGTAATCCATGTAGTACCGCCATCAGTTGATTTTTTTACTGCACCGGCATTTGTTCCGCCGGTAGTAATGTAAAGGGTTTGCGGAGCAAGCGGATCGATTATCAAACAATTCGCATTTGTACCGCTATTCATATTCACCCAGTTTGTGCCTGCATTAGTTGATTTAAATATACCAAAGCTTCCTGCAAAATAAACATTATTATTATTTACCGGGTCAACAGCCATATAAGAACATCTTGTACCAACAAGACTGCCTGGTGCAACCTGAAGCCATGTTAAGCCGCCGTTGGCTGATTTAAAAATTCCGTCGCCATACTGGCTATCACCTGAGTAATTCAGTTCACCAGTACCAAGATAAATTACATTCGGATTGACAGGGTCAACTACAACATCGCCGCATGCAAGCGTTGAAAGATTTTCAGTCAATGCTATCCAGTTCACACCACCATTCAGGGTTTTCCAAACGCCGCCCTGTGCGGCTGCAATGTAAAAAATATTCGGCTGCCCAACAATAAATGCCACTGAATTTGTTCTGCCTGAAATATAATTGTTGCCAGTTCTTGAATAGAACAAACCTTTTGGGTTTGCTGTAAGCCAGTTTATCATTCTTGTCTGGCTGCCTTCAAGGTCTTTATCCTTTACCATCATACTTTTCTGAATGAGCGCGTTTTCATATGCGTTTGGAGTGTACAGCATATGCGGACCGCCTGCGCGGCGCTCATGAACAAACATTTCGCGCTGCTTAATGCTTTCAGGAGTTTCGTTGCCTTCAGTATCATCCTGTGCGAATGTATACAAAGGGAAAATTGAAGTTAATAATAAAAATAAAAATAGTTTTTTCATTTATGATGTAATAT
>JABFSP010000051.1 GCA_013140565.1 Ignavibacteria bacterium | reverse complement strand
GCTATATATTATACGAAAATTTTATAAATTTGGTTTCAATAAAAATATGCCTATTAAAATCAATAAGATAGATCACATTCAGCTTGCCATTCCAAAGGAGTCAGAATCAATTGCCAGGAAATTTTACACCGGGGTACTTGGGCTCACCGAAATTGATAAACCCGAACCGCTTAAACCAAGCGGTGGAGTATGGTACCAGGCGGGTGATATTGAGCTGCATCTTGGGGTAGAAGAAATTTTTACACCGGGAAAGAAAAAAGCGCACCCCGCATTTGTTGTAGAAGGTTTGAACAGGATCAAAGTTCAGCTTATACAAAATGATATTGAAATTAAAGAGGAGATACAAATTCCGGGAAGGAAACGGTTTTCGTTTTATGACCCGTTTGGCAACAGGATTGAGTTTATGGAGTTTGAAGAGTAGTAAGTGTTTTAAGTAATAGATGTAAGTATCTTTAAGCCTCTGTAAATAATACTAAAATATGTTTTGTTCTTTTTGTCTTGACACAAAAAGAACCAAAAAAGTCAAGGCTGTTTAAAAATTGGCTAAAATTATTCTCGCTTCGCTGCAAGAAAAAAACTCATCCGGCGGATGCCGGATTCAAACAGTTTTTCTTGCTACGCTTGCTCGAATAATTTTTTAACGCCATTTTTAAAAGGCCGTTTTTATTTTATGAATAACTAGGGCAAACCGTTTACCATCAGTTCGTAATATTCATTCTTATCCAGGTTAGCCTTTACGTTAAAATAACAATTGCCGCCGTCATCAACCATAATGAGTTCAGTTTTCCATTGGTTAGCATATAGATCCATTATATAACAAAAGCAGTTGATATAGATTATCTTTTCCCCATTTTCTTTCAACCCGCCAACATATTGCCTGTAATAATCCTCAAGCTTTCTGCCAAAGAACGGGTTGACCGTACCTGTTACTTCTTTGTTATAGCACGCGCTTAATATCTCTTCAGCTGCCTGAATGTCTTCTGCTGTTGGTGTAAATGTTTTGTAATTTCTGCCGAAAGCCCATTCCATTTTTTCCGTTGCCGGGATTATTGCCTGCTTATCTCCCAAATTAACTGTTTGTTTGCTGTTCCCGCCGGGCTTGTTTTCCTTTTTAGGTTCATTGATCTTCTTTGTATCGCCGTTAGAGCAAACAAATGAAAAAATAAACAGGAAAGTTATTATCAGGTTATACATTTTTATGATATTTAGTTATCAGTTTAACTTTGAAGCAGTGTAATTGTTTCAAAAAGTATCACCTGGTCAAGCCATACCGTTTACCATTAACCCGTAGTATTCTTTGTTTTTCAGGTTTATCTTTACATTAAAGAAACAATTACCTCCATCTGCAACCATAATGATATCGGTTTTCCATTTTTTTAGTATAACTGATTCGGCCATACAGAAACAATTGACCCAGATAACTTTATCGCCGCCTTCAAGCTCACCACCAACGAACTGCATAGTGTAGTCCTCATATTTCCTGCCAAAAAACGGATTTGCGGTACCGGATGATTCTTTCGTAATACAAGCCTTCAGTACTTCTTCGGCAGTCTGAATATCATCCGGAGTAGGAGTGTATTTTTTATAGTTCCTCCCGAACGCCCACTCCATTTTTTCGCCAGCCGGAATTATAGTTTGGTTCGGCTTAAGATCAAAGTTTGTCTGTCTATTATCAGTATTTCCGGACTTATTGTCTTTCTTCGGGTCAGAAACAACAGTTTTATTGTCCCCGGTTGAACAAACGAATGAAAACAGAAAAAGTGATATCAGAAATATATTATGCATTGTTGATTTTGTTTAGTTATCCATTTAACTATTACCCAAAACGATTGTTTCAGGAAAATATTTCAAATTAGTTTTCAAAAATAGTGTAAAAGCAGGGTATAAATTGGGTAAATTTTAATGAGTTTAATAATTCGATTTTTAGATATAAATTCGTATAATAAACATATAATAACTTATTAATAAAACAATATTTACAGATATAAATGAAAGAAAGAACACTGGCGATTTTAAAGCCTGACTGCCTGGAAAAAAAGGTGCAGGGAAAAGTTATACAGCAAATTTTGGATGCGGGATTTGATATAAAGGGAATGAGACTCATTCATTTAAGTGAAGATTCAGCTCAGAACTTCTATGCAATTCATAAGGAAAGACCTTTTTACAAAGATCTTGTTGCTTATATGATATCAGGTCCCGTTGTTCCGCTTTACCTGGAAAAGGATAATGCAGTTGCCGATTTCCGCAAACTTATCGGTGCGACAAATCCGGCTAACGCAGAAGAAGGCACAATCCGTAAATTGTATGCTGAGTCAATTGAACGAAATATTGTTCATGGTTCTGACTCAGATGAAAATGCAAGTAATGAAATTGCGCATTTCTTTAATGATACAGATATAGTTTAAATACACAAAACCTGTCAGGTTTTTAAAACCTGACAGGTTTATTTCTTTTGTTTATTCACCCATCCCCAAAAAGAGCATACCCTTTCTTAATAATTACCGCAATTATTGTAAATATTACTATTGACTAATTAAAAACATTGCTTTATATTTGTAGGTAAATGATGCTAATTGCCTAATAAAATAAAGCAAAATCTTAATATTACCTTAATAATTAAGGCAATTTAACCAACCATATGCATAATATAGACGAAACAGACCTGAAGATTCTGGAATACCTGCAGGATAATGCAAGGATGAAACGGAACGAAATTGCCGAAAAGATCGGGCTCTCGCTTCCATCAGTAACAGACAGAATGAACAAGCTGGAAGAGCTTGAAGTCATTGAAACCTACAAAACAAAACTCAACCACAAAAAGCTTGGCAAAGATATTACGGCATTTATTTTTGTAACCAGCGAATCATCTACCCATTACAAGGATTTCATTCATCACACGGTTTCTTCCCCTGAAATTCTTGAATGCCACTCCATAACCGGAGACGGTTCACATGTACTGAAAATTCGCACCGAAAACACATCATCACTCGAAAAACTTTTGGCCAAGATACAATCATGGAAAGGAGTACGCTCAACGCGTACCTCAATAGTGCTTTCTTCACTTAAAGAGACTTTCACCATCGATCTAAAAAATTACCTGAAATGAAAAATACCAATAAGGCTGTAAACGCTGAAATTCTGAGAATAAACAAGCTTGTAAAAGAATACAGCATTGAAGTGGTTGATATCAAGTGTATCGATTTGACCGGAAGGCTTCACCACATATCGCTTCCTGTTTACCCTGAGATCATAACTACACTCATAAACGAAGGTGTTGGATTCGACGGCTCAAGTTATGGTTTCCGCAAGGTTGAAAACAGCGATATGATACTTGTGCCCGACCTTGCAACGGCGGTAATTGACCCCTTCCGCGAGACCAAAACTCTTAGCTTTTATGCCAACATATTCCTTACCGATGAAGAGCGCACGCCGTTCGGGCAGGATGGCAGGCATATTGCAAGGCTTGCCGAGGAGCTTGTGAAAAAGTATACGGGCGGTGATACATCCTGGTGGGGACCCGAGTTTGAGTTTTACATTTTCAGCAAGGTTAAATATGATACAAGAACATCAGCTTCATTTTACGAAGTTGAACATGCAGAGGAATTTTTTACCAACGCTTACCATGCGGCAAACCCGTTTGATGTATATGATGACTTCCGCGATAAAGCTTGCAAAATGTTAAAAGATTTCGGCATCAAAGTGAAATACCATCACCACGAAACAGGTGAGCGCGGACAGCAGGAAATTGAAACATATTTTGAAACACTGCTTAAGACCGCTGATAATGTTGTAACAGTAAAATACGCGCTTTTCAATTTAGCGCGGCAGAATAACATTCACATTACATTCATGCCAAAGCCTATGTTCAAACAGCCGGGCAGCGGAATGCATGTTCATACCTTTCTTACTAAGAACGGTAAGAATGCATTTTACAAAAAAGGTGAGTACGGCAACGTAAATGAGCTTGGCAGGTATTTCATTGGAGGTCTGCTTAAAAACGGCAGGGTGCTTTCTGCATTCACAAATCCCAGTACTAATTCATACAAACGCCTGGTACCCGGATTTGAAGCACCCGTTGCTTTAACATATAGCAAGGGCAACCGCTCATCAGCAATCAGGATACCATCATATGTTTCAAATCCTGAGATGACAAGATTTGAATACAGACCGCCTGATTCAACAGCTAATCCGTACCTGTGCTTTTCAGCTATTTTAATGGCGGGGATAGACGGTATTATAAATAAGATAGATCCCGTAAAGGAAGGTTATGGACCTTTTGAGAAGAATATCATGGATCACGCACAGCATGAAAAAGTAGATTTCCTTCCTCGCAATCTTGAGGAATCGTTAGACGCACTTGAGCAGGAAAGCGGATTCTTAAGGCGAGATAATGTATTCAGCGATGAGCTGATAAAACAATGGATAGAAAATAAACACAGGGAGATAAATTCTATCAACACCATGCCGCACCCGTTTGAGTATAAAATGTATTTTACATTATAAATAAAAGGAGAATAGATTAAATGGCAGCAAACCAGCAGGCTATTAAAAACGTTTTTGCTATGATAAAAAAGCATGACGTTAAAATGATAGATTTCCGTTTTACCGATATGCCCGGACAGTGGCAGCACTTCAGCATACCGGCAAGGAACCTTGATGAAAAAGTATTCACAGAAGGTTTAGGATTCGACGGTTCTTCTATCAGGGGGTGGCAGTCAATAAATGAATCAGACATGCTTATCTTTCCTGATCCTGAAACTGCGAATATCGATCCGTTCATTATTGCGAAAAATCTTTCAATGATCTGTGATATATATACACCCGCTACCAAAGAGCGTTACAGCCGTGACCCGCGTTATGTTGCAATGAAGGCTGAAGAATATCTTAAGTCAACAAAAATTGCCGATACAATTTACTGCGGGCCCGAGGCTGAATTCTTTATCTTAGATCACGTTGCATATAATGTCAATGAATACAGTAGCTGGTATAAGGTCGATTCCCGCGAAGGCTTCTGGAATACAGGCACAGAGCTTGAACAAAACCTTGGTCACAAGATCAGAATGAAAGAAGGCTACTTTCCCGTACCACCTGCTGACAGCACAAACGATATCCGTAACGCAATGGTTGAGCATTTGCTGAATGCGGGAATTGAAATTGAAACCCAGCACCATGAAGTCGCAACCGGCGGACAGGCTGAAATTGATTACAGGTTCTGCCCGATGCTTGAATGCGCTGATAAGCTGATGATGTTCAAATATATTGTAAAAAATACCGCAAGGCAGCATGGCAAAACAGCAACATTCATGCCCAAGCCGATTTTTGGCGATAACGGAAGCGGAATGCACACACACCAGAGTCTGTGGAAAAATGGCAAGCCGCTTTTTGCGGGTGATGAATACGCTGGTTTAAGCCAGATGGCTTTGTATTATATTGGCGGATTGCTGAAACATGCTCCTTCATTACTTGCATTAACAAATCCCACCACAAATTCATATAAACGCCTTGTACCGGGTTACGAAGCGCCGGTTAATCTTGCATACTCAAAAGGTAACCGCAGTGCCGCGATCAGGATACCAATGTACTCTAACAGTCCGAAAGCAAAGCGCGTTGAGTTCCGCTGCCCCGATGGTACAGCGAACCCGTATCTTGCGTTTTCAGCCATGTTAATGGCGGGACTCGATGGTATTCAGAACAAGATCGATCCGGGTGAAGCTATGGAAATGGATATTTATCATTTAAGCAGCAAGGAACTGAAAAATATTCCGCAGGCACCTGATAATCTGGAATCAGCATTAGAGCATCTTGAAAATGATAATGAATACCTGAAAAAAGGCGGAGTATTCACAGATGACCTGATAGATACATGGATAAATTATAAGATGGAAAATGAAGTGAAACCAATGGCGCTCAGACCGCATCCGTATGAATTCCATTTGTATTATGAAGTGTAGTACGTCAAATGTGAAACGATAGATGCGATAATAGAAAATTGAAACATGAATCCAATTAAGGCGATCCGGAAGGGTCGCTTTTTTTATAGGGTATATACTCATCCGATGACTTAAAGTCATCGGATGAGTATATAATCAGGGATTTTTATTTGTGGTTGATATGTTTTATAAATTGTAATATTTTATGGAATAATCAGCGTGCTAATGAAGATAATTTATATCGTATTGATAATTTTAATTTCTGCTTCAGGATTGTTTGCGCAGGAATTAAAGAAAATACCCATTCCAACCCTGTTTAACACGGGAGTTGATAATAATAAAATGCCATTGGTTGATGGTGAAACAGACCCGCATTATGTACTGAGTATTAGCGCTGACCCGATGTTCACCGGACCCGATACGAAAGTCGTGCATTCGGATGTTTTTCCGCTGGGTACGTGGGTGTACAACGATAATTTATCCAAGTGGATATCACCGCGGGCAGATGCGGGCGAGTGGAACGCGCCCGGAATGTATGTATATACGATGTCATTTTCACTGCACGGATTCAAAGCTGAGACTGCTGAGATAAAAGGATTCTGGACGACCGATAATGACGGTGTGGATATAATGATAAACGGGAAAAGTACGGGATACTTTACTCAATACAATGCATTCCAGAACGGTTTCTACCCGTTTGAAATTAAAGAAGGATTTATCAAAGGGATTAATTCAATTTCATTTGTTGTGAATAACGGTGAGGCTCCAACAGGATTAAGAGTCATGATACAGGGCGAAGCCGTGCCGATAGAGTTTACAGATCTATTGCATCCTTAACATTTGTTGAATTTTTCTTCGGAAAAAAAATATTAAACACGAATTACACTAACGATACACGAATAACACGAAAGTTTATTTCGGAAAATTTGTGTTTTTTTATGTTAATTTGTGTTTAGTTGTTTAGTAATTCTTTGCAATAAAATAGATTCTTCCTGCCTGTCGTTATGGCAGTCCCCAAAGGGGTAAACAAAGCCATGCTGCCTGCAAACTTGCCAATATAAAACCAGTTTTCGGAACAAAACAGATGCCACAAGAGTAAACTATATAACATCAAAAAGGATGATATTATGGCACACGAAAATCTGTTTAAAATTCACATTCCGGAACCGTGTTTTGAAGACTGGGATAAAATGACACCGAACGAGCAGGGTTCTTTCTGTAAGGTATGCTCTAAAACAGTGGTGGATTTTTCGAAGAAATCCGAAGATGAAATACAGCAGTACATTTCGGCGAATATTGATAAAAAGATATGCGGCAGGTTCAATGTAAGCCAGCTTGAGCAGGAAACCGAAGAAGTGCCGAGACTTAAAATAAATATCGAAGAACCGAAGTATACATTTCCTTCATACCTTTTGCCTGTTATGACACCGTTCAGAGTAAGCGCGCTTGCGTTGATGCTTTGCGCATCAGCGATGCTGAGCTCATGCGGCAACTCGGAAGGAAATTCCGGAGGTGATGATAAACCATTAACGGGCGCAATAGCGCTGGTTGATTCAACCTATAAACCAAAGACTGATAATTCAGATTCACTTAATATAAATAATAATATTCAGGGCGGCATAAGTATAAGGGAAGTACGAAGACGGAACGATCTTCGGGATAGCATAAGATCCTGTGACCCACTTGAAACAAGAACTGTCGGAAAACTCAGGATAACACCAAAAACAGATACATTGAAGACCGATACAACTGAAACGATGTTAAAAGGTGAAATTGAACCAAGGGTTAAGATGGGTATAATGATAAAAGTGCCGGATGATGAAAAGTAAATTGAAGCGTTTTTGAAAAGGGCGGGATAATATCCTGCTTTTTTTTATTGGGGCGTGACACACAGGTCTTCTCACGACTTAGTAAGGAGGAGAGCTTTGGAGGTTTATTTTACTTTTAAAGGCACTTTGGATTGCAGTTCATACAGTTGAGTTTGATACCATACATCTATTCCTTTTTCGCCGGAATTATCAATTTTGTATTTCAGCAACTTTATAAGATTATAAATAACCGCTTCGTTGGTGTAAACCGGTGATACACTCAGGAAATTATATACGATCATAAAATCATTACTGTTTAGCACGGTTAATGATTGTAAAAATGCAATGAGAGAACGTTCGTTCATAAAATAATCCGGTATGGCATTATCAGAATATGTTATGAGCGAGAGGTTTGGATATTTCTTCAGATTTTCCGCCGCAACAAATCTGGCGCCGTAATAACTATTGCCAAGCATATTCAGCAGTGTCTGCATTCCGTTTGGTGAAATATAATTTCCCAAAGCGAAAGCTATATCTTTATTATAAAGCTTTTTGTCTGAATTTTCTGCTGCAAGCTCGCTCAGCCTTAAAGTTACCTTATCAATAAATTCCTTATCGTTCCTGTCATAATTTATTTTGCCCAATGCGTTGATTGCCGATGAGCGCAAGCGGTAATTTTCATCGTAGGTTAACTGCAATAAATAATCTTTCGCCGAAGGGTCTTTTGTTTCCCCGAAGATATAACACATCATACTGAGCTCTGCCTGTGTGAATATTCCCGCTCCGGTTGTGTAAAGCCTGAATTTATCGAGCAGCACCTGCGCTATTGACCATTGAATCTTGAGCGCGAGAACACGAAATACCTGTACATCACGGTGATCAGTAGTGCCGAATTTTGTGACGATATAATTTGCAGTGCTTGTGCTGTCTTCAGTCAGCTTTTTGAAACCATAATCCTGCCAAAGTGAAAATCGCGGCTCGATGGTTTTTGCCATTGAGAAGTATTCTTCAGTAGTGAAATTTCCTATCAAGGGGTCACGACTCCTTGTTACGGATGTATCCGTTTTCCTGTTAGTATCAAGCTGAACTTTAAAATTATCGCCGCTTACCTGTTCAGGCAGGTCGGTGTAATCATAATCTGTAAATACTCCCCAGTTTGAAGAATTTATGAATGTGCTATCATACCCGGGTTGGGAGTAATAATCACTGCCTGAGGCATCAAGGAATATTCCAATGCTTCCGTATTCGCGCCGTGGATTGCCATAGCCACGCGTGTTTGAGGGATATTTGTTCAGGTAACCATCTGTGCCGCTTTCATCTATCAGAATGCCTATACCATCAGCATTGCCTGCTCCCTGGGAGAGTGAGTAAGCGGAGTAATTATCATTCCCTTTAACATCCCACAGCATGCCGTAGCCAAAATCATGGCCGCAGCCCTGCGATACACCGTTTGACTGGTAGAAGTCCCAGCCGTCATAATCTTTAAGCAATCCTACAGCTAAATGAATTCCGGCTCCCTGAGAGTACTGGTAGCCGTTGTATTTATCATGGCCTCCTTTATCAACAATTGCGCCAAGTGAATACCAATACGCGCCGCCCTGCCCGAAAATATCAGTGTTATAAATATCGTTGCCTTCGCCTTCGATAATTAAACCAATACCGCCCGCATAAAAGGGTCTTAGACCCAGCCCGTAACCCTGGCACATTGAAACATAGTGATCATTGTATCTGCCTATATCAAGCGAACGTGAATCAACCAGGTATGAATCATTTCCCTTATTATCAATTATCGCGCCAACGCCTTGGGTCATTCCGAACCCTTGAGAGTAAGAATTGGCTATGTAAAAATCATTGCCTTCTCTATCAACAAGTAATCCTACTCCAAAACATCCTGCGCCGATAGAAAATGATATTCCTTTGTAAGTATCGTTGCCTTTTTCATCGTAGAGTAACCCAAGTCCGCCTATTGCTGCACCAAGATTACCCGAGCCTTTTGATTCATAGAAATCATCGCCCTCTTTATCAAAGATAAATGATGATGAAAATAGCCCGCCTGCAAGTGCGAAGTCACTTGAGGTAGTGTAGTAATCGTTGCCGGCGAGATCTATGATGCACGAGAATCCGCCATCTATGATCTCTTTGTCATTTTTGGGTTTATCAATATTATATATATCATCGCCGCCGAGATCAATTATGAAATCGAATTTGCCGGTGTAAATGTTCTTCCCGGGTCCGCCTATGGCGATGCGGATTCCGTCTTCGTCAGAGTAGTAGTAGAAATCGCCCTGGACGAATTTGTTATTTATCTTTTCACTTCCCTCAAACTTGATTCTTTTATCGGAATTTGTTTTAAGATCTGAATAAATAGAGTAACAAACGGAAAGAGCATATTGAGAATTCTTAACAATATCATCTTTACTGATATTGTTTAATAAATCCAATACTGTTTTCGATGTTATAATTGAGGAATCTCTTATGTTATTATATTTAAAGATGTCAGAATTGGAACCATTATCATCATCGGATTCTTCAAAAATCGACAAAAGGTTTTTATTTACAAATACATTTTGATCCTTATTAAAACTTTTATGAATTAATTCTGAACTATTTTTGTTTATTTCTTTTATTTCTCTGTTCAGAGATTCGAAAAAAGTTTCATTTCGAATTAGTATTTGCAGTAACCAAAGTTGTTTTAAATTGTAATCTGCAATTTCAAAACAATTTAATGTAAGTTTTTCTATTTCTAAATTACCCCAACTACCAACACTATCCAGCCATGTTTCACTTCTTAGCGGATTCGTCATCATATCCTTTACAAGCGGGAGGGTAAGTTTTACATCATTGGTCGGATTTTTTTCCGCGGTTGAGAAGAACTCAATCGGAATGGTAATATCTTCGCGGGTTAACCCGCGGTTGCGGAGAGTCTGATCGAGCAGTGAGTTTATATCACGCTGCTGAGAGATAGCATTTGAGCAGATCAGTACGAGTGATATTATGTATAATATCTTTTTCATTAAATAAATATAAATGATAGAGTGGATTAAAAGAATGAAGAATGGGGGGACAAATAAAATGGTTTCACGTTTTTGTAGGTGTCACGCTTGCGTGACACTGTATGAAATTATGTTAATTGCGGCAGGCGAGCCAGCCGCCTACGATAATATTATATTCAATTCGTGTGAATTCCTTCCTTCGCTCTTTAAGGCAGGCGTGAAATTCGTGGTTAAGGTTTTTTCATAAATGGCGTCAGGCAAGCCATGACGCCTACTGATTTTTGTTTTGAGTATATCTACTTATGAAACAAAAATCAATTTAAACGAGTATATGACTTAACATTACCAAACGAGGTTTTAGACCATGAAACTCACAAAAACGTTATTTTTAGCATTTATTCTGCCATTTGTGGTAGCGCTGAATGCCTGCCAGGAGCAGAGTGAAAAGCAATCAGTAAACCAGGAACAGCAATTATACAAAACAGATGCCCCGCCATCTTCTACTACAAATAATGAATCAGCACCAAAAAAAGATATTGATGATATTACACGAAGCGGTGAAAACAAAATATCAGATGGTACTTTGAAGCAGGTAAATTACCAACAGCCTACAGAAAATATCAATCCCCAGGATAAGCGGATGATAATCCGCACCGGTACCATGAGCATTGAAAATGACAGCTTTGATGAAACCGAGCTTAAAGTAAAGGAGATCGCGAAAAATCTGGGGGGATTCATAACCAACTCCACTGCGCAGGTAAACCAGAGCGGAAAGAAACAGGGAACGCTAACAATACGTGTGCAGGCTGATAAGTATGATGCATTGCTTGCAGAACTTGCAAAGACCGGTAAAGTTATGAGTCAGAATATCACCGGGCGAGATGTTACTGAAGAATATGTTGACGCGGAAGCGAGACTGAAAACTCAGCGTGAGCTTGAAACAAGGCTGCTTCAATTGCTTGCTGAAAAAACCGCAAACTTAACAGCGGTGGTTGAGGTGGAGCAGAAGCTTGCCAACGTGAGAGAAAACATCGAAAAGACCGAAGGCAGAATGAGAATGCTTAAGGATCAGGCATCGTTTTCAACAATAACGCTCAGCATATATGAGCCGGCAATTTTGAATACATCTTCTGGCGGATTCTTCTATGAGCTTGAGCGCGGATTCGAAAAGGGTTTGACCGGATTTACCTCAGTGATAAGCGGATTGATCACTTTCATAGTTGCACTCTCGCCGATACTTGCTATACTTGGGTTGATAGTGTATGTGGTAGTAAGAGTTATCAGAAAAAAGAAAGTTGCGAAGGCATAAGTTAAATATACATAGACCTACCAGGTTTTCAAGACCTGGCAGGTCTGATAAATACCGATATTGTTTCTAGCAACATCCCCAAAAAACAATATAGAACGATTAGGGATACCGTAAGGTGTCCCTGTTCTATTTTACCAAATTCTGAAGAGCTTTAGCGACGAAGAATCTCATGCGTTAAAAGCGATTTCATGCTTCTTGTTTTTGTAGGTGTCACGCTTGCGTGACACTAATTAATGAACACGGTAAATGCGTCAGGCAAGCCATGACGCCTACATCCTTTTGAATTAATTCGTGCAAATTAGTGAAATTAGTGGTTAGAGTTTTTTGCTTTTTATAAATCTTTCACTACAATTGTTTTTGCCCAGTTATCGCCCATACGGCGGCGGTCTTTGTTTGAGCTGATAAGTATGAGTTCTATCAGTATCAATGGAGCGAAGTGGATAATTATTTCACGCTTGAATGAGCGCCAGCCGCCAATAGGTCTGCCGGTTGATATATCAACCACCTTTTGCTTCAGCATTCTGCGGGCAATGCTTTTGCCTCCAAACATATCACGCGCATATGAATAGACCGCTCCAATTAAAATAAACCCGATCATAAATACCATAAGTATGTAAAAGATTGCGCCCGTTCTTCCGGTTTGTTCAATAACAACTGTAATTACCGCTGCGGGAATGGCAATAAACATAATTACAAGGAATCTATCTATAATAAATGCCAGACATCTGGATAGAACAGAAGGAAGCTCTCCATACATCGATGTATCAACATCAGATTTAAACTTAGCGGTAAACGGACCCATATCCGTCATCTGGCTTTTGAACGCAGGGACATTGGAAAACGGTCTGAGAATAATAGCAACTACAAGGCATGGCATAAGCAGAAGCAAGAGTGTAAGAAGCGCGGCTAGTACTACCGGATAAGTTTCTGATTCATCAGTGAGAAGTTCCGCGAAGAATTCAAACGGACCCGAGAACGTCACAATAAAATAGATTGAAGCAAGGGAGCATAAAATAAGCATGGAAATGCCAATTGTACGGAATAGCCATAACGGAATGATCTTTGGGATATTCAAGAATTTTCAATAATTAAAAAGATACAATTTAGTTACCCGGAATCAGCGAATTATCTGCATCCTCCGGGAATAAAGAATATCATTTTACCAATGACATCTTTTTTACTTCAGAATATACTGAATTGTTTCCGTTAGAGAGCACTTCGAGCCTGTAAAAATAAATTCCCGATGCAAAAGATGAAGCATTGAAATCAGCTTCATATTCACCGGCTTTCATATTATTATTTACCAGTAGAGCCGCCTTCCTGCCTGTGATATCATAAACTGTGAGAGTTACTTTTAGAATGCTTTTTTCTGTTTGCGGGATCGAAAATCTGATTTTTGAAGAAGGATTAAAGGGGTTGGGGTAATTTTGTGAGAGTGAAAAATTACCCGGAATTTCTGTTGAGACCTGGGTAAACCCTGTAACTTCTGATGTATTCCTCTGATAAATGCCTGAACTGGTTGCAGCAAGTATGTTACTGTTAAAAATTATGACCTCGTTAATTGAGTTAAGAAACGGCAGACCCTGACCGAAATTTTCCCAAAGGATACCATCATTATTGGATTTAAACATTCCGGAACCGCCGAACTTTAAAGAGGAAACAAGCACACCATTGGTACGGACAAAACTTGAATTATACGGGTCAGGGGTAAGACCTGCAGAGCGCTCAACCCAATTTATACCGTTATTTGTTGAAAGCCACGCGCCGTGAATGGTACCCGTAAATAGTTTCCCCGGTTCTGAAAAAAATGTTATAGTGCTGAAAAAAGATGGTCCCTGGAGGTTGCTCCACGTTATGCCGTTATCAGTAGAAGAATATCCTGTAGGATTGTTGATACTTTCTCTTGCGGCAAAAATAATACCGTTATGCAGAGTAAAATTTTTAGCCCATATATGCGTTCCGGATATATTAGTAGCTAACCAGTTTTCTCCACTGTTCGTGGAGCGGTATATCCCTGAATATGTCCCTGTGAACAATATTCCGTTATGCTCAAATATAGATTGAGAGCTTAAATAAATTGAACCGCTTCCAATTAGTATGCCGTCACTCTTTTTTATCCAGCTTGCTGCGTTATCTGTCGATCTGTATATACCGTCTTCTGTGGCAGCATATAGAATGCTGCCGGTTTGTATAATTTGTGCGCAATGAATTGCCTGCAGGTTATTTAAACCATTGTTAAACTGCTGCCATGTTGCCGTCATATCAGTTGACCTGTAAATGCCGTTGTTTGCAGTGGCTGCGTAAACCGTGTTTCCCGAAATGAAAATATCATTTACACCGGTGTTTGGGAAGGAGTTTATTTTATTCCACTGTGAAAAAACTGATGATGAAACCAAAACGAGGGCTAAAGTCATTATTATTTTATTCATATATAACTTTAGTTATAGAAATTATTGTTTGCTGCAGAGGCGGGAAGGCTTCTGTAAGTATTAATATTTCCGCTCAACAGAAGACTATTATTCATAAAACTATTAATAAGATCATTTATCGAATTTTTTAAGATATTTTATGCTTTCCAGCAACTGCTGCGCTTCGTTATAACGTTTATCACCTTTTTTGATCTGCTTGAGATGCCATGCTGCTTTATCATATTTCTTTTCAGCCAGATACTTTGCGCCAATTATAAAGTTATCTTCACCCGAAAGTTCTTCTGTGTTATCATCGGTGGTTTTGTCAGTCGCCAGCGGTTCTTCTGTGATCCCGGTTTCTTCACGTGTTATCTTCTTTTCTTTGGTAGTCTTTTGTTCGGTGACATCCTTATCTGAGGTTAACTCTTCAACTTTTTCTTTAACGGATTCTGAATTTCCCATTATAAAGAACAACCCGGCAGATGCAGCCCCAATAAGGACCAAAAGGAAAACGGCAATTACCATAACTTTGCCGCCGCCACTCCCGGATTTGCCGGTTTTACCCGAACTCATTGACCTGAACGGGTTATCATAGTAGGGTTTTATGAATTCTTTGTAATACTCCGGGTCTGCAGTCTGGTAGTGACGTGCCAGTTCATCAAAATACTGCCGGCTGCTTTGCCAGTATGTTTCAAGATCTTCCTTCGAGGGTCCGGTTGCCATAGTTTTGTGTAATTATTTGTAGTAATAGTACAAGTTAAATATTTTTTTTGAAATAAAAATGTCCAAATTATTGAATAATAGCGTTTAAATCAATCCCGCAGTATAAATCACCAAAACAATTAGTATATACCCAATTTTTTCCTATTGACATATGAGATGTATTTATTATATTTGTAACAGATTAAAGAAGTTAGTTCTTTTAGATAAATCAAAATTTTGCAGCAGGAGTTAGCTAGGTAAGGGTGGCTAACGTTTTTAGTACGAACGCTCCCAGTGTTCCGAAAAAACCTGCTGCGTTTTTTTTGCCCAAAATTGAATTTAGTGCAATTATGGTCAAAAAAACGCAAAAAAAAGCCGGGCTTAACCCGGTTTTTTAGTTACACATCAATTTTTATTTACGAAGCTGGGCCGCCGAGTTTCTTTTCGATCAGGGCAGTTGCATTTCCAACGGTTTCAATACCGTTTGCATCTCCTTCTTCATAAGTCAGATTGAAGCTATCTTCAAGCTCTATAATATATTCCACGCAATCTTCACGGGTTACAATTCCAAGGCTTACCAGAGTTGTTGAGTCATCAATTGCACCCGGTGAAGTTCCGGTATACGCTGCGGTAAAATCTATAACCTGCTGATTAACTGAATTTAACATAAGTAAATCCTTTCTTTAGTATAATTAAAAAGGCGAAACGATCTCCGTAAATATACTAAAAAATTACGAAAAAAATCAATTTCGCCCTGTTAGATAAGAGGGCCAATAAAAAATTCAGAAAGTATTCAGCTTTTATTCAGCTTTTCAAAATCAATAATTTCTTCAAGCAGTCCGTTTGAATCACATATTCTGAGTTCAGCCTTCTGATTATTAAGCAGATTTTCTGCAAAGTATAAAAGCATAAGTTTATATTTTGCCTTTTTAACAATGCTGTTTGATCCTTCTTTTCGCAGGACCCATCCGTTAACCCCGAATCCCGGTTCAAGAAAATATCTTTGCTTTAGTGAATATTCTGAACTCATTTGTAGTGCCATTTCTGTTATCTCACCGTTTTTTTGCCGGCAAGTGCAATAAAGTTTCTGATAAAAAATTCCATTTTATAGATCCCCCGTTAATTGTTAATGCTAATATAGGAAGCGTTTTTTACTAATGTAAAAGAAAAATATCAGCCATTGTCGATTCAAGCATATTAAAATATACTTGATTTATGCCAAAAATTGATTATTTTAAAGGAAAAGTGTCGAACAAAATGGAAATTGACGATTCAAAACTGGTAATATTATTAAAAAGCTTTAATAAACAGGAACTTGAAAGGCTGGAAAAGTTTGTAAATTCTCCGTTTTTCAATTCCAGTGAACAGTTAATATCATTTTTCAGTTTATTGAAAAGTGACCATCCTGAATATAAGGTCCTTACAAAGGAGCAGATATTTTCCCATTTTTACCCGGATGAAGAATATAAAGATAAAAAGGTGAGAGATCTCCTAAGCAGGATGCTTGAAGTTGCCCAGAATTTCCTGGCGCAGTTAGAGTTTGAAAAGAACAAAAACACCTCTTCTATTTTTGTTATGAACCAGTTCATTGAAAGGAACCTGGAAAGACATTTTAAAAGCAGGTATAAAGATTCTGAAAAAAGACTCAAAGAAGAAATGGTGATAGATGAGAATTATCTTTACTCAGAATACATGCTTATGAAACTGAACCGATATCATGCCGATATATTCAAAAATGTTATTTATGAAGAAGAACTATCCAATATTGTCAATTCTGAATACCAGTTGTTTTTGAACTATGTCATCCTTAACGTGCTCAGCTATACGATCCTTTTTTCCATAAGAAAATACAATACAAACAATGAAGTAAACCTGGAATTTTCGGATATGGTTATTCAGTTTCTTGACAAATACCCTATAGAGAATTACCCCATTATAACCATTCTCAGGTCTGTACTTGATCTTCAAAAAAGGGATAGCGAGCCGGTAAGTGATATAGATACAGATACTTATAAGGACCTCATAAAAAAACTTTATGATAATGACCCGGCAATTAATTTAGATATGAAACGCATGATCTATATCTACCTTGTTAATTACACACGCTTAAAGTCTTTGGTCTATAACAAATTTTTCAAAGATGAACATTACAGACTTTTGAAGTATTCAATTGAAAATGACCTGTACCCAAAAGTAGGGAATTATTTCAGCGAAGCATCTTATATGATAGTCGCTTCGGAATCACTTATCAACAAAGATTTTGAATGGGCGGAAAAATTCATCGAAGAATTTAAGCACAAGCTTAAAAGTGAAGTTAGGGAAAACGCATACACCTTTTGTATGGCCAACCTGCATTACAGAAAAGGTAACTATGAAAAGGCTTTAAAATTCCTTGTGAAGGTTTCCATCGAAGATATTTATTACCAGCTTAAAGTTAAAAATCTTCAGGTTAAGATCCATTATGAATTAGGTGAATATGAAATGTGCAAGAGTGTTATCGATTCATTCAGGCACTTCCTTGGCAGTGTAAAACAATTCCCGGAATTCGTGAGGATAAGGTTTGTGAACTATGTGAATTTTACAAGCAGAATGGTAAATGTTTGGCTGGGCGGCGACCCGAGGAATATGGTGGAAATAAACCGCGAAATTCAGGAAATTTCGCAGGAAAAAGTTGAAAGTAAATCATGGCTCATTGCACAGGCAGCTAAGATAAAGTATTAATATTGCTGAAAAATTACAATAATCCCTTAATTATAATCTTGACTTTTTTGTATAGATAGGTTATTTTGCACTAATAATAATTGAATTCTAATCAAATTTTCCCAATAATACATGAGTACAGATCTCAGCAATGTAGAAGAGCTTGCCATATCGGACTATAAGTATGGCTTTGAAACCGATATTGAGATGGATATTGTCCCCAAAGGACTAAGCGAAGAAACTATAAGAATAATTTCTGCCAAGAAAAATGAACCTGAATGGATGCTTGAATGGAGATTAAAGGCTTACCGCCACTGGCTTACTATTAAACATGAAGACCAGCCGCACTGGGCTAATATTTCATACCCGGCGGTAGATTTCCAGGATATTATTTATTACGCTGCGCCAAAAAGAAAAATAGAACTGAAATCACTTGATGAAGTTGATCCTGAACTTCTTAAAACTTTTGAGAAGCTCGGCATTTCGCTGCAGGAACAGAAACGTTTAACCGGTGTTGCAGTTGACGCTGTGTTCGATAGCGTTTCAGTTACAACCACATTTAAAGAAGAGCTTTCCAGACTCGGAATAATATTCTGCTCAATGAGCGAAGCTATACAGGAACATCCTGAGCTTGTAAAAAAATACATCGGTTCAGTTGTACCATATACAGATAATTTTTACGCAGCATTAAATTCAGCAGTGTTTACTGACGGTTCATTCTGTTACATTCCAAAAGGAGTTAGATGCCCGATGGAGCTATCCACATACTTCCGCATTAATACAAGCGGCACGGGACAGTTTGAAAGAACTTTGCTGATTGCTGATGCAGGCGGTTATGTAAGCTACTTGGAAGGCTGTACTGCCCCAATGCGGGATGAGAACCAGCTTCACGCGGCAGTTGTTGAGCTGATTGCGATGGACGACGCAACCATAAAGTACTCAACAGTGCAGAACTGGTACCCCGGCGATAAAGAAGGTAAAGGCGGCATATATAATTTTGTTACCAAACGCGGCGCCTGCAGGGGCAATAATTCCAAAATTACGTGGACCCAGGTTGAAACCGGTTCAGCTATTACATGGAAATACCCAAGCTGTATTTTGCAGGGAGATAATTCAATAGGTGAATTTTATTCAGTAGCCGTTACCAATAATTACCAGCAGGCTGATACAGGCACAAAGATGATCCATTTAGGTAAGAACACAAAAAGTACAATAGTATCAAAAGGTATATCAGCGGGTAAGAGCAATAACTCATACCGCGGCTTGGTTAAAGTACACAAGAATGCGGATAACGCAAGGAATTTTACGCAGTGTGATTCACTGTTAATTGGTGATAGGTGCGGAGCTCATACTTTCCCCTATATTGAAGTAAGCAATGAGTCAGCTAAGGTAGAACACGAGGCAACAACATCAAAAATTGGCGAAGACCAGCTGTTTTATTTAAGACAGCGCGGTATTGCGCAGGAAGATGCGATCAACTTAATAGTTAACGGATACTGTAAGGATGTATTCCGCGAGCTGCCTATGGAATTTGCAGTTGAAGCGCAGAAGCTGTTGAGTATTTCTCTTGAAGGAAGCGTTGGATAATGTCTACGGGCGGATTTAATAAATGGGAGCATATGATCCTGAAGGGAGAATTCCCCGAAAGGAAAAGAATTCTCGAAGGATTGACCGTTGAACAGGCTATTACTCAGCCGGCACCGGGAATGCATACCATATATGATGAGCTTTGGCATGCTGCAGGTTGGGCAGAAATAGTTATAAACCGTGATTCCGAGCTGGAGAAAAATTGGCAGGTATTTCCGCCAAAGCAGGCTGAAACACAACAAGAGTGGGATAAGCTTGTAGAACATTTTCTGGGCCTGCTTGATAAGATGATGGAGTTCACCTCTAAGCCTGAAAATATTAATGTTGAGGAAGAACCGGGTGTAACAGTTGAGGATTACGTTGATTCACTAATTATGCATAACACATATCATCTGGGCAAGATCGTAGCAATAAGACAGATGATAGGGGCATGGACGCCGAAAGAACAGAATAAAAAATAAATAAAATATAATCACAAAGGAATCTAAATTAATGTTAACAGTAAAAGACCTTTTTGTAAGGGTAGAAGATAAAGAGATTTTAAAGGGTATTAACCTCGAGGTTAATGCGGGCGAGGTTCACGCAATTATGGGACCCAACGGTTCAGGTAAAAGCACACTTGCCAATGTTATTGCA
>JABFSP010000301.1 GCA_013140565.1 Ignavibacteria bacterium | reverse complement strand
TCCCGAGACTAATACAATAAGCATAGAGATCATAAACGGTATTAAATGCAGAACCACTTTCAGATTCAGAACAAAATTTTCGGTAATGCTTTTTTTAATATAAAGATATACCAGAGGTCCATACAAATACGGCAGATAATATAAAATGAAGTAAACGGGGCTCAAGAAGTTGGATTGAATATTTGAACCCTGAAGTTTAATAAAAACCTGAAGTGTAACCACACTAATAAATATCCCAAGAAATATATTGGGAAACAGGTTAGAGCGTTTCTTTAAAAGGACGATAACAAGCAGTATGCCCTGAATAATGCCTGAAGAAAAAACTATTGTATTGAAATAATATTCCATAAATTAGAAGTGGGCTATAATTAATATAAGTATAAAATTATGAAAATGAAATTTTATATTTAATTTACATTGTATGTGTAATCATTATTGAATAATTTGTAAAAAATTAACACATTAATATGCCAAAGACACAAGGAAAGAAAAATATTTATTCAGGGAAATCACCCAAAAGCTTTAAGTTTAAGCATATAATCTACAAAAAAGAGGGTTATAAGGCTACAATTACCATTAACAGGGTTAAGGTCCTAAACTGCCTTGACCTCACCACTATTCATGAGCTGACCGCTGCATTCAAAGATGCATCGTGGGATGATAATGTTGCAGTAATTATATTAACGGGTGCCGGCAAACAGGCATTTTCAACCGGGGCTGACTTAAACGAACAGCAGGAATATTTCCTCGGCAATCCCAACGATTATTACAAATGGATGTATGAGTTCATTCAGCTTCACGAAGTGATGCGCAATGTTGGCAAGCCAACAATTGCAAGGCTTAACGGTATTGTAGTTGGCGGGGGCAATGAGCTTAACATAAGCTGTGACCTTGCAATAGCAGCCGATCATATTTACATAAGGCAGGTTGGCGCAGCTAGAGGCAGCGTAGCTGCCGCCGGAGCTACCCAGTTTTTGCCGATCATGGTTGGTGATAGGCGCGCGCGCGAAATATTATTCCTCTGTGAAGAGATTCCCGCTGCCAAAGCTCTTGAGTGGGGAATGGTTAACCAGGTTGTGCCCTATGAAAAACTTGATGAAGCTGTTGAGCTTATGGCAAAAAAATTATACAATAAACTGCCGGAATGTTTAAGGTACACCAAGCAGCAGCTTAATTTCTGGCGCGATCTTTCATGGCACACTACTATCGGGCATGCACGTGACTGGCTTTCATTACACAACCTGAGCGGTGAAGTAAAAGAAGGTATAAGCGCCTTCAACCAGAAGCGCGGGGTGAATTACAAAAAAGTTAGAAAAACTAAATAATTCTTTCTGCTTATTTAATGACCGGGTAAATGGATCTGACAATTTTATTAACTATTCTGGGAATTATAGCAACCATTGCGGCTCCCGCCGCAGGTTATATCTTAAAGCTCAGGAAAGAGTATAAAAATTATTACTCAGTTATCTGGAAAAGCAGCAAAAAACTCAAAGCCAGGGAGCTTCTTGGTGAACGCCCATATGAAGACTATTATTATACCCGCAATATCGATACCCAGATCCAGCGCTCTTTGGAACGCAGAAGGAATATAATCATTGTCGGTCCCCCGCTAAGCGGCAAGACACGCTCTTTTTTAAACGCGTTAAAACAATTAAAAATCCCGGTTCACCTGCTAGTCCCAAGAAGTGTTCAGGTGACAAACTTCCAGTTCCCTAAAGATTTCATTTTCTGGAAACCACAAATGATCTTCATAGATGACCTGCAGTATTACATTGAAAGGCAGGATAGTTTTTACCTTCTTTTCCGCGAAGCTAAGGAAAGGGGAATACCCATAGCGGCAACTTGCCACTCTGGCAGGGAATTCAAAAAGGTAAAGAACAAAATGGTTGAGCAGAACCTTGATCTCGATATTATTTTTGGTGATGATATTATCGAGATGGAAAAAATTTCCGCTGATGAAGGAAAACTTGTATCCGAAAAACTTGGAATGAAATGGGATACCGTTAAATTCAACGGTACGATCGGTTCTATTTTTATGCGCTTGAGCGAAATGGAAAGACGTTTTGATAATTGTGACAATATCGAAAAAACCATACTTCGCTCAATACGGAATCTTTATAAAAGCGGTATATATGAGGAGAACAGTATATTCAGGCTGGAGTGGATAAAAAAAGCTGCGGGAATGTTTGAGCTTGAAGGCAGGGATTTTGAATGGACAGGCTGGATAAAGAACCTGGAAGACAAAGAGTTTGTCAAGATCGCACGCAGAAATAAAATTTGGGCTGAAGATGCTTACCTTGAATTTGTAGTTAAGCCGGAAGTCGAGATTCAGCAGACGGATATTTTTGAAAGCATGACAGAAGTGTTTAGTGATAACGCCGAAGTTCTGCAGATGCTGGGTGAGAGGGCTTGTGATATAGGTATGGTTGATACACAAATTGGCGACTACATGAAAATTGCTATCGGGGCATTTGAAAAAGTACTTACATTAATAGATAAAGATACTCAGCCTACTGAATATACTAAAGCGCAGAATTATTTGGGGCAGTCATACTGGTCACTTTCAAAAGTAAAAGATACTGTTCAAAACAGCCTGAAAGCTGTTGAGTATTCTAATGAAGTTCTTAAAACTATTTCTATTGAGTCACACCCGGTAGAATACGCGAGGATAAAAAACAGGATCGGCAGCACTTACACTGCTTTCGCAGAAATTGAAACCCGTGAAGAGAATTGTGTATCAGCCATAGAAGCTTACAACGAAGCATTAAAGGTATTAACTCTCGCGGATTTTCCGTTAGATTACGCAAGATTGCATAATAATCTGGGCGGCGCGTATTTAATATTAGCATCGGTTAAAGATAAATCCCTGAATTACAAAAAGGCAATTACTTCCTTTGAAGAGACTTTGAAGGTGGTTACTTCAGCAGATAATCCGAAACTTTACGCAATTGCCAAAAATAATATCGCAAATACTTACGCGAGGCTTTCGGATATTGAAGATGCTGAAAGTAACCTGAAGCGCTCCATTGAAGCGTATAATGATGTGCTTGCGCAGCAGTCAAAAGAAAAAGCGCCGCTGCAATACGGGATGACTAAAAATAATATTGGCAATGCGTACGCAATGCTTGCACTAATTAAACATAAAAAACTAAATCTTGATAACGCCATCAGCGCTTTTGAAGAAGCCCTTGAAGTAAGGAAGCCCGAACAGGTGCCGATACAATACGCAAATACTATGTTCAATTTAGGGGATGCGTATTTGGTGAAAAGTGAACTTGATAACGATGCGGAACCGCTTTACCGCGCAATTGATGCGTTTGAGGAATCACTGAAGATAAGAAAAGAAGCTGAGTACCCTATACAGTTTGCGGAATGCAAAGCGGGTCTGGGTAAAGCATTTGTGAACCTTGCGGGATTTGAAGATAAAACCGAAAATTATCATAAAGCAATCGCATCATTTGATGACGCGCTTAAAATATTCACTGAAGAAAAATTCCCGGAGAATTACAGTATGCTTCAGGAAGAAATTTCCAAAGCGAAGAAGATCTTCTTTTAGATAGCGGGTGTATTTAAGGGTTACCGGCAGATAAAAATCATTTTATCATCTGATACCAATCATTGGTAAAACTTGTTTACTGTATTATATTTGTTTAGAAGGTAAAGTGTCTCTGCTTTGCTAACTAAAATAATATAACGCTAACCTACTGAAACGGAGGTAAAGTGTAATGGAATACAACAAATTTGTTGATCTAAGCAAATCATACCTTTTCTGCCAGTTAAAACGCAATGAACTCACCAGAAGTGAAGGATTCCATCCCAGATTACTGCCCTTTATCACAATTTCAAGAGAGGCCGGTACCGGCGAATCAGCAATTACACATAGTTTACTTGACGAGCTTGGCAGTAAACAATTGCCGGGTGAGTGTCCCTGGACGCTGTACGATAAAGATCTTGTAAAACGCGTTGTGGAAGATTATAACCTCAGCAGGATGCAGGGTTTGCTGCCTGAGAGAAAATTCTCTGATATCCAGACGATGTTTGAAGAGCTATTCGGTATGCACCCAACAAAACGTGAAATGGCTCATAATATCAGCAAATCGATCATCAAACTTGCTGATATGGGAAATGTCATTATTGTAGGCAGAGGGTCATTTTACATTACCAGACATCACCCGAACGGGCTGCATATCAGGCTTATCGGTTCATTGCCAAAGCGTATAAAGCATTTGGTAGATGAATACTCAATGTCTCTTAAACAGGCAGAAGAATACATCAAAAAGGAAGATCAAGAGCGGTATGATTACGTAAAAAAGCTCTTTGGCGTGGACCTGAACGACCCGCATCATTATGATATGGTGATAAATACGGATAAACTCTCACCCCAGGAAATTATCGCTTTGATAGCCGACAATATTGAGCTTCTTAAGGAAAAACTTGCTTTGGATTATTACAGCGAAGAGTTGACAGTTGTTTAGTTTTCTATTTCGAAGCTAATTTTACCCGTTTTTTGTTTGAGCAGGCTCAGATAAAAATCGGGTTTCTTTATGATTTATATCATTTCTCCGGTTGACCCATATCATAGTTAAAATTCTGTAAAACAGATAATTTTGTGTAAATAGGTAAATTGTTTTTTGTTACTTTTAACATAATATAACGGAGAATTAATAATGTCAGATAAAAAAGCGGATCTTGCAGGTCCAGGTATCAGCACTTACCCCGAAATATCAAAAATACTTCCCGAAAACTACTCAACAATACTGAACAAAAAAGATACACAAAGAGCCATATATGCCGTAAAGAGCTATATTGAAGAGAACTTATGCAAAGAACTTAATTTAATGATGGTTC
>JABFSP010000263.1 GCA_013140565.1 Ignavibacteria bacterium | reverse complement strand
TATCACCAACATTTGAACCTGGTGTTTTTATATCTTCAAGCTGCTGCTGTGTTTTAATGGTCTCAACATCGGCTCTTTCTTTGGCAACCGGCTCCGGGGTCAATGCTTCCAGGTCTTTGGTTGGGGTTGTTAACTCTTCAACCTTGGGTGGCGGCTCTTCTTCATCCAGCGCAGATGGCGGAGGTTCAAGATCAGTCAGAGAAACATTAATGATCCTCTGCTGAATGTTCTTCAATTCCTGTTCCTGTTTATATTTCGTATAATAGTGCACACCTCCGTATGCAGCCACAACGCAAATATGAAGTGCAATAGAATATATCAGTCCTTTCTTCAGGTATTTCCGGTAAGGTATCTTTAGCTCATCTGTAAAACTTGAAGGAAGACTGTTTAATGTCATTATAGCGCTCATGGTAACGCCCTCCTTTTGAACATCTGTTTTTGTGATATAAAAATAAAAAAACATCCTCTGCATTAGCAATGGATGCTTTCAATAATTGATGGCTGCCGTATTTAACAACCCTATTCATGATATTTTTAAATAATCCTTATTCTTCCAATAATGATACTTTGCCTAAAAGTTCAATGTTCCGGGATTTTCAGATAACTTAAGCGTGCACAAAAGAACCTTCTTTGATCTTTTCTCTCATTTCTTCCAGCTTCTGTTTTGACAGCACAGAATTTATCTCATGTATAAGCATGTTCTTCTTTTTCGCTGCATCACGCTGAAGCAGGTCTGCAAGTGCGATCATTTCCGCCTGCAGAAGGTCCTTTTCTTTTCTTATTTCGTCATTTTCCGAAAAAATATTCTTCAACGCATCAAACAAAAGAAGTATGTTAGCATTTTCATTCTTCAGAGCTTCAGCAAGTGACCTTTCAGGAAGTATCTGTATCAGCTCTTTGTAAAGGATATCTTCTTCCATTTTAAAAAGTTTGCTCAGCTCATCGTAAAATCTGTTCACAGTTTCATTAATGGACCTTATCACATGAGTATTGATGCCTTCTTTTTCAATATCCCAGTACAATTCATCAAGGGCACCTGACATTTCCGTCATTCTGCTGTATTCTTCCTCAAAAAAGCTTGTCGGGCTTTCTGACTTTTTTCCGTTAAGACTGAATATTTCTTTATTTTTCATGTCAGTTCAAGCTGATTTTGGTTAAAGAAACCGGACTGATTTTAATTTTCACTCTGATATTGCCTTTGCTGTCTTCTTCTTCATCGGCAATACAAGAAGATACCGGACATACTGCGTTGCATCTGGGAGTCGCATATACATTCCGGCATTCGTTGCATTTTGAAGGAATGATATAATAATGATCGAAAGACTGGTAGTATTTAGCCATAAAAAGATTATTAAGGTATTTAGGGCGTTTACCATTTAATATATTCTGAACGTTCAGCTTAGGCATAATTGCATGAACCGGGCACTCTGTTTCGCAGGCACTGCAGTTAATACAATCATCTGTTATATGTACGGACATTTAAGATTCCTTAATATTTGCTGAAATATGGTTTATATTTTACGGGATGTGAAACTGATGGAAAATACCGCATTATGTTTTGATGTCTTTATAATGTGCAGGGTTCTTACGCGGTCTGTTTCCTGTATCCCGAACTAAATCTATTCAAAAATAGCATTTAAACGCCACTCTTTCCTATGATATGTCTCAATAATCAATATGATATATATCATATTAAAAAAACCTGTAAATGACATTTGTTTACAGGTTTTTGGACAACAATCAAAATATGGCTAAAATACGGCTATTTCTTTTTCAAACTTGTTTTGTTCTTTTAAGATTGACGATCAGAATTGGGATGTGAGACAGCCTGACAATTCCTTCAGAAACATCCTCTGAAAAGAATCGCCTCAAACCTTTCTTGCCATGAGTTCCAATTGCAATGAGATCCGCTTTTACTTCATGAGCATAGTTCAATATTCCTTCTTCTTTCATATAATCACTGTACAATGATGTTATGAATTTACCCCCGAACTTACTGCTGAAATCCTGGATCTTTTTCCTGTCATCAATAGTTCTTGAAAACTGGTCCATTGTGTTTATTTTTAGAAGGTGGATCTCCGAGGAATATATTTTCGCAAAATCTTTTACAAACGGAAATATGCCGTATGCTTCAGGGGCAAAATCTGATGCGAAAACAATTCTTTTGAACATCCCTTTAACAGGTTTTACAGGAATTACAATTACCGGCCTAACAGCAAATCTCACAACGCGCTCTGCAGTACTGCCCAGGATAATTTCCTTTAAGTTACCTGCGCCATGCGAGCCCATTACTATCAAATCCGCTTTAATTTTATCAGCATAGGCGGTTATAGAATTATGGACATTTGAAGTAACCTCGCAGTTAGTAACAACTTTTACTCCTTTTAGAGCTGCCCGTTTCTTAAGACTATTTAATTTTGCATTAGAGGTCTTTATTAGCTGTTCATTAATGCCTTCTATCATAATTGATGCAGGAGGAGTAATTACCATCGGGTCAGTTGAATAGTAATAATTTGAAACCTCGCATGCATTAAAAATATGAAGAGATGCCCCGGTCTTTTTGGCAAGTTCTGCAGCTGCATCAAGTCCGTAATATGATGGTTCGGAAAAATCAGTAGGTACAAGTATTCTTTTCATGATATTAACTTTTTATCTTGGGTTTTCGTTATTTTTTTGATTCAAATTCAGCTTCCGCTTCGGCTTCCATCTTTTTGAGCCTTGTGTAGTAATCGGGTATTTCCCTCAAATGAGCCAGTGCTATTTTGGCTGTCATTGTAAGATCGTCATTGGTGACGTTTGTAACCGGGTCAATTAAGCCGTGCTCCAGCTCAACTTCAAGTCCCATACGGAACTGTTCAATATCATACTCCTGCCAATCAATTCCTATCTGCTCTCCTGCCCACTTAGCTTCTTCGGTTGTAAACTTCCCTTTACTGCTCATTGAATTGTTCATTATGGATGTTAAATTAGTTAAGCTGCAAATCAAAAATAATACTTAAAAGATAAATAATGTATTGCTAAAATAATGTCTATGTAAATAAAAACAAATTATGCTTTAATACAGTTCTAAATACAAATAAAAAAGCCGCGCATTACCTCAATACGCAGCTTAACTAAACGAAAGAAAAAAATGAGAACTGTTTTACTGAATCTTACCGGTCTTAACAGATCAGTTGATAGTTGCCTTTGCATTCATCATTGCTGTATTTCGCAGCAAAGGCAGGTTAAGAATCTTGATATTACCTGATGAAAAAGTAATGAGTCCGCGGTGAGTGAACTCAGTGATTATCTTCTTCATGTAACTTTTGGAAGTGCAGGTGTAACTTGCAAGCTCATCAATTGATAAGTGTATATTGATCTCTTTTGATTTGCTTATACCGTATTTTTCAACAAGCACTAAAAGTGTATCTGCAAATCTTTCATCAGACATTTTTTCGCTGATCCTGACAATGTGATCTTCCATAGAATCAATCCTTGAGCAGAGACTTTTCATCACAAGCAGCTTGTATGTATTATTTGAGTTAATGAGTTTCATAAAATCACTGGCTGAAATAAAACTTGCTCTTGTTTCAGAAATTGCCGTTGCCGAATTTGTATATGGATGATTATTAACTATGGAGTGCAGCCCAAGGATCTCACCGGCTGTTGCCAGATGAAGTATCCTTTCCTGGTCAGCTGGTTCTTCCTTAAAGATCTTTACACTGCCCGATTCAATGCAGTATAATCCTGCCGGCTGGTCATTTTCCTTAAAGAGAACGTCATTTTTATGAAAAATGAACTGGGTCAGTTCTCCGTAATTTTTGATGATTTCTTCTAAACCCGTGTTGGTAGCCATTTTGTTATAATATTCATTTTCATAACAAAATTAGCTGGTTTTCAATCCATTTTACAATGATTTGAGTCATAAAAAAACATGATTTATGTAGCAGAAATTTATGATGTAAGGTGTTGTATTTAGGTCGTTAAAAATAGCAAAAAACGTTTAAAAAATAAATACTTATGTATTAGTCGTAAATATGTGCAGTTTTTACCAATCCCTGGTGGTTAATTATTTTAATCTTCTTGCCGATAAGATCGATAAGTTTTTCACCTTTAAAATCAGAAAGTATCCTGATAGTAGTTTCTGTAGCAGTACCAACAATATTTGCAATATCTTCCCTGGAAATCACTGCATTTATAGCACCTTCTTTATCAGTACTGTAAAACTCAAGAAGCATAAGTAATGCTTCAGCCATTCTTTCACGAACCGGTTTCTGCGCAAGACCCGTAAGCCTGGCTTCAGCTTCCTTGAGATCATGCGAAAGCAGCTGCATCATTTTTGTAGATAGATCTGAATTCGTATGGAGAAAATCGAAGAAAGTTCTTTTTGGGATAAAACAAACAGTGGCGTCTTCCATTACTGCGGCTGTGCCTGAATATGCCTCGCCGCTGATAAGCGAGCGATAACCGAGCACATCACCTTCTTTTACAAGCCTGAGGATCTGTTCTTTTCCTTCTTCCCCTGTTTGGTAGATCTTGATTTTGCCTTTGTTAACGCAATATACACCCGCGGGCTTATTGCCTTCATTGAAAATTATCTGTCCTTTTTTATAAATACTGCAGTTCTTCTCGGAATCCATTTCGGATACCTGTGAAGTTGTAAGAGAGCAGAAGACGTTACCTAGCCTCGAGCGGCATTCATCACAAACGGGATGTTCAAACTGGGGTTTCATATTTTTTAATTACTGTTTTACTTCAGCTGAAATAGTGCCGATTCCTGTAATTATTTCTATCAATAATATATGGTTAAAACATAAAAATAAAGCCATTATCACGTCAAAAATCATATTTTTAGTTAACCAATAGATTAAGCTATATGTATAAAATAC
>JABFSP010000303.1 GCA_013140565.1 Ignavibacteria bacterium | reverse complement strand
AAAATAAGGCTTTGCAAAATTATAATTATTTAATGATCCTCAAATATCAATTCAAATTATGAATATCTGTATATTTGAGGATCTTTTTATTACCCGCTTAGCCCCCTTAAATTACTTAAGGCATACTTCAAAGCTTATTTGCGGCGCAGATACTCTGCTGGAAAAAATTGTAAATTTTTTCCCTGCTAAAACTCCCCTGACGCTCCACTCCAGAAAATACATAGCACCATACCTGGCTGAAAAATTCCCGAAGGCAAAAATTAATGAGCTCTCAGAAGGCGATTGTATTTTTTTCAACTCACGTGTTGTATTCAAAGCCGAGGAGCTTAAAGCCATTACGAAATTATTCAAAAAAGAAAACAATACGGCAATACTGCAGGATAAGGTTATAATAGCCTTTCATCTTACCAAAGAAAAAGTAGAGCAGTACAGAGAAATTGTTAATCCAGAAGATGACAATCTTATCTCATATGCAGATGTTGAGTGGCTGGAGCTGAATAAGATTGAATCCGATAGCTACAGGCTGATAAATTATCCATCTGACCTGATACTGTATAACGAGGACCAGTTGAATTACGACCTTAACCGCGAAATGAAGGGTAAGAAAAAACTTCACATCGGAAAGAAATGCAATATCGGCAAAAATGTAGTTTTCGATACATCTGCCGGCAGGATATATATTAATGATAATACCGTAATTGAGCCCTTTACTTATATTAAAGGACCTGTTTACATTGGCGAAAACTGTACTATACGTTCAGGCTCTCAAATATACGGTCCCGTAAGGATTGGTGGTTCATGCAAGGTATCAGGTGAAATTACCTGTTCTATTCTGCATTGGTATGTTAACAAGCAGCATTATGGCTTTTTAGGACATTCATATTTATGTGAATGGGTGAATCTGGGCGCAGGCACAACAACAAGTAATTTAAAAAACAACTATTCAAAAATTGTGCTGAATATTGATAACCAGAACGTAAATACCAATTCAATTTTCCTTGGCAGCATAATTGGCGATCATACCAAAACGGGTATTCAAACCATGCTTAATACAGGCACAATGATTGGCATATCTTCAAATCTATATGGTGCAGGTTACCATAACAAAAAGATAAGTTCATATAGCTGGGAAGATGCCTCAAATAACGAGATAATTTCCTACGAAATTGAAAAAGCCATAAGCACTGCCCGTACTTCAATGAACAGAAGGAATGTGAATATGCCAGATGCATACGAAAAAATGCTGCGCCATGTGTATGAAACAAAAGATGAGAATTTGATATAAAGAGTATTCTCGCCTTCACGGGATAATTGAATAACATGAAAATTTCAGATAATACAAAAAAAACAATAGAAGAGCTTTATGTTTATTCAGGCAATAAGCTCAAAAATGTAGTTGAGATGATGGTACTGATCGAGATTGCCGACAAATCAGGGAAGGATAAGCTGTTTTTTGATATACAGTTTGCTGCAAAGTACCTAAATGGTTTAGGCAGAATTCTGCAAAGCAATGTTGCCTTAACAACACAGAAAAAGCCCGGTTCAAACGGCGAAGAGCCCCCGACGGCTGAAGAGGCCCGTGATAAAATAATGAGTGAATACAAAGCCAATATGATTAAGCTCACAAATTATTTAAAGGACCTGTTACTTGATGCTGATGAAGCTGACCGAAAGGAAATGGAAGAAAAGTACTTAACGCTTTCACGTACCGCAATGGTTAACTTAACAACACTTATATATGACCTTAGCTGGCTTAAGAGGTATTTGAACAGCAAGAGGTAAAATCTTGTTACGCGGAAACCTGAAAAAACTAATTTTTACAAAATCCCCTCACATCGATGATTTTCATATATTTAAAATGCATTCATCCCCCGTTACAACTTTTAACATATAGTAACATACCAGAAACAACTCCCGGTAAACCTGAAGGGTTTACTATTAAAAGTATTGTTAAATATTTTTAAAAGGAGCTCTAAAATGACCATCATTAAACATTTATTCTGGGCAGCTGTTTACACATTGATCTTTATTAACTGTCTGGCAATGACAGCACAGTATTTCGCGGGACTTAATAATATAGTAAGCAAAATGTTCGGATTAATTGAAGAAGTAAATCTGGCTGCGTTGTTTTAGGAAACTTTGTAACCTCATGTACATAGAGAGGAAACATTACAGTTCCAGAATAACACAAACCCCCATTGCGGATTAAAGGAGTGTAAAATATACGGATGAATTATAGTGTTACCAAAATTGTAGATTTAGTCCCCCCTTCAACTGAAGGGGGGATGTGATTCCAGAATATCAAATATATGATGATTAAACTATTTACTTTATATACTCATTAATCTCAGACCGGGGGTTTGAAAAACTACAGAGTTCCTTCAGGAGACTTTGCCGAAACGAAAAAGTTAACTCCATAGTAATTGAATATCACAAACGGAGATTCCCGCTTTCGCGGGAATGTTTAGTTTATCGGAATTGAAAAGCTGAATTCACTTCCCTTCCCTGTTTCGCTCTTCACCCAGATATCACCGCCGTGAGCGTTGACAAATTCTTTTGAGATTGCGAGTCCTAACCCCACACCTTTATTTATACTTTCAATATTTCTTGATTTCACCTGCACGAATTTTTCGAAGATCCTGCTTAGATATTGCGGCTCAATACCCGAGCCGTGGTCTTTCACGGAAAATATCACTTTACCGGTATCTTTGCGTACCTTTAGGATTATTTGTCCTCCATCAGCAGAATACCTTACGGCATTATTGAGCAGGTTTATCATAACCCATGCTATTTTATTGGCATCAACTTTAAGCTTTGGCAGGTAATCATCTATTTCAGTAACAAGCTCAATGTTCTTTTGTTCAAACTGCAACAGCATTGGAGTAATTGCAGCATCAACAAGCTCATCTGCTTTCACTTCCTGGTATTTGAGTATTTCGCTGCCTGACTCAATTTTAGAAAGATCAAGCAATTCATTTACAAGCTTAAGCAGACGTTTAACTTCATCCTTCATTGCAGATGTTATGCGTTTCTGCTCATCGTTCATTGAGCCAATTCTCTCATCCTGCAGCAGCCGAAGGCTCATGTTCATTGCCGATAGCGGCGTACGCAGCTCGTGTGATACTGTTGCCACAAACCCGCTTTTTAATTCATCAAGCTCTTTGAATCCTGTGACATTTTTTAAGATTATTATATACCCCAGTGTTTTTTGAGGATTGTTCTCATCGGTGACATTAAGAATTTCTTTCAGGAAGTACTCTTCCCTTTCGCGGAATACTATCCTTATATAATTCAGGTTGCCTTTTTCCTTATCATGTTTCGTAAAATCATCTGTTATGTTTCTTACTAAGCTGTTTGTGTGGGATACTTCAAGCATATTTTTCCCAATAAGGGCTGATTCTGATATCCCGAGAAGTTCTGTGCCGATATTATTTACAAGTATTACATCATAATTTTCATTAAGAACAATTATGCCGTCGATCATGCTCTTTACAATTGCCTCAGCGCGTTTCTTTTCGGCAATGAGCATTTCTATATTGCTCTTTTCATACTCCTCAAGCTTAGATGCCATATTATTGAACGAAAGTGCAAGCTTACCCAGCTCATTGCCTGAATTTATTTCAACCCTTTCTGAATATCGTTTTTCGGCAATCGCTTCGACTTTCCGTGTGAATTCATTTACAGGATTTACAATAAGCGACGGAACTTTCAGGATAGCAATCAGCACAATAATAAGTGATAACGCTGATATAACAAGCATATACAGTTCAGCGCTCTCGGAAATTTTCACTGTTTCATCGCGCCTGTTAAGCATTCCTTTATGATTAAGATTGAGAAGTTCATAACAGGATTTTTTCAGCAGATTATACTGCGGCGCAATAACAGTATCATATGCCAGAATGTTGTTAAGAAAAATCCTGTTTTGCTCATATGATCTGATGTAATGTTCGGTCTTTTTCCTTATTTCAGAGGTAAGCTCTTTTTCGCCGGGCTCAGTAATGTTATTTTCGCACTTTGAAAGGTTGAAGAAGTAATTTTGCTTTGCTGCAGCGAATAATGAATCAGCCAAATTTTTATCCGGCTTGCCCGATACATAGATAATAATTGCATTATCCATGTTATCAAGCTCATCGATCATATTTTGCGCCGCAATAATACTCCTGTAATTATCTTTAAGTATCTTATCGGGAGTATTGGAGAGTCTCTCTATAAAATAGATCCCGGTGAAGCCAAGCAGAAGTACAATTGCTCCCATCAGCAAATAACCAAGCAGGAAAAGAGTTTTTAGCTTAATTTTCATGACTTAAGTAATATTTTAAGCAATAATTTCAATATCGTAATCCCGTTCTTCCTGCGAAACCGCCTCAATTAGTTTATCAACAATTGGAGTTGTGATTATTTTTTTCAGGTATCCTTTTTTAGCAGGTTTGCCAAGAACAATTTTAGTGATATTTTTCTCTTTGGCGAACTCAATTATACCTGTAATTACATCGGGTGCGTTCACTTTCTCGCTGATACCGCCCATTTCCGTTGCCATCTTGAAATTATTTATAAGGTAGCGCTGCAGTTTAAGATCTATATTTTCAAAGGAATTGTATGGTGTATCAACATATAAAGTGAACCATTTCTGTTCAAACCTTTCAGATATCCTTGCGCTTCTGCGGATAAGCTTTTCATTTTTTTCAGGGTCGTTGCCAAGGCAAACCAGTATTACTTCATCAGGCACCCTGTCATAAGTTGTTACCTCTGAATTTATTTTCTTTTCAACCGCGTTGGCAACTTCCCTCAACGCAAGCTCCCGCAGCTGAAGAAGGTGTTCACGTTTGAAAAAATTCGCAAGCGCTGATTGTATCTTATCGCTCTTGTAAATTTTGCCATCTTTAAGTCTTTGTATCAGTTCATCAGCGGTAAGATCAATATTCACAACCTCATCGGCAAGCCCGACTATCGTATCAGGCACAGTTTCAGTTACCTTTATTTTTGTAATGCCGGCTACAAAGTTGTTCAGGCTTTCAATATGCTGAATGTTAATAGCGCTTATTACGTTAATTCCGTTATTCAGCAATTCTTCAACATCCTGGTAACGTTTTTCATTTCTGCTTCCCGGTGCATTCGTATGCGCAAGCTCATCAACTATCACAACCCCGGGTCTGCGCAAAAGTATCGCATCAATATCCATTTCCTCAATCTCTTTGCCTTTGTAATAGATCTGTTTCCGGGGTATTAAAGGAATTCCCATTACAAACTTTTCAGTTTCAGCCCTGCCGTGCGTTTCTATATATCCTATGGCTGCATCAATGCCTGCGGCCATCAACTGGTGAGCCTCCTGCAGCATTCGGTAAGTTTTGCCCACACCGGCGGCTAGCCCGATATATATCTTAAAACTCCCCCGCCTGCCTTTTTGTATAAGCTGGTAAAAATTCTGCCCGGTGGCATCGTATTTCAGATCAATTGGATTAACCATTTATAAACAGTGAAACTCCGCCTGATTTATACCCGGCGGAGCTACTATAATATCTTAATTTATTTTTGCTTTAAAGCTAAAATTCTATTCCTATACTTGTATTTGCCTCAATACGCGAATTTTTCTCTTCGGTGAATATCTTCTGATCTTTATCAGCAGATAAGTATCTCGATTCGATCCTGAAATATGCATTTTCCACAGGTCTTACTTCAATTCCGAAAGTTACTCCAAAAGCCTTCAATCCGGTTTGGTTTCCTGCCGCGTCTGTAAAAGCACCTGATAAGAAACCATCCTTATCATTGAATATTTCACCGCGAATAGATGCGGAAACTTTCTTTGATATTTTATACTTAATTCCGGCAAGACCTGAAAACATTGTTGCAGATGCGGCCGAATCAGTGAGTGATGATCTTTCCTGGAAGGCTACATCAGCCCCCAGGAGAAAATCAACTTTGGATGAAGGTGAAAATTTGAATACAAGATTGTTATACATCCTTGTTTTACCTTCTGAGCCGAAGGAAATTTCGTTACCAACAAGATTATTATAAATAATTTCAAGGTTTTTAGCCGGTTTCACACCAAGAGTTAAGCCAAAAGATTTATTCTTATTGTTATCAGCAAAAACATTATAGCCGTTCAATAGATGCAATGAGCCGTATACTTTAGGTGAAAATTCATATGATACTCTCACTCCGCTCTGGTAGAACGGCTCATAATATGTTGCCAATGCCAGGGTGTTGAAAAAATTCCCTTTGGGGAGCACTCCTTCGGCTCCAATGTGAGTTAAGAAATACCCGGCATCGATCCAAAGGTTTTTCGATGGTGAAAATCCCGCATAAGCTTCCTGTACAAACTGCTGGTTTACCGGCCAGTTTACCGAAGGGATATCGCCGTAATGCAGCGTCAACGCGCCGTGCACCTTTGTATCATTGTACTTAAGCGATACCTGCGCAATGTTCAGCCTGAATTCTTCCCTGTAGGGGACAGTAGAAGAAAATTGCCTTATTGGATTACCGTTTTTATCATCATCCCAGGCGTAATATGTATCAACATATCCGCTTAATGTAAACTTAGTAAAATCCTGTGACTTAATAAATTGTGAAGCGAACAACAAAATTAAAATTAAAATTGTTTTTTTCATTTATTAAAAATATAGTTTATATAATGTGTACATAATTATTATTCCCAGAACTGTTACAGCAACCGGCAGAAGCATTGCCAGTGATTCAAAATGATCATTATCATGGTTTTTCATTTTTAATGTGATCATATGTTTAATTATTTTAATTCATCAAGTTTTAAATTCAGTTTAAGTACATTTATTACAGGCATCCCCATCACTGTATTTTCAATGCTTGAATCAACCAGAGCTTTTATTTGTGCTTCAGGCAAATTCCGCACAGCAGCTATCCTTTTTACCTGAATGTATGCTGAGTTAGGTGAAATATTGGGGTCGATACCCGAGCCGGGCGCCGTAACCAGGTCTGATGGAATTTCTTCCTTTTTTACCCACGGGTTATGTACCAGGAATGTATCAATCCTTGCCTGCACTTCAGCCAGGTAATCTGGGTTTGTGGGTCCTTTGTTAGAACCGCCTGTAGAGGCAGCATTGTAACCTACTGCCGAGGGTCTGCCCCAGAAGTATTTATCATCAGTGAAACTTTGCCCTATATTTTCAAACCCTATAATTTGTTCATCCTTTACAATTGGCGAGCCAACTGAGTTTGAAGGAAATACCAGCCCGATTGTATATATACCCAGCGGGTAAATAACACCGAACATTAAAATTAATATTACGGTTAAGATGAGCGAACTTTTTAAATTCTTTATCATTTTTTTGAGTTAGACTAAGTTAAAAATTGTTAAAAGTACATCTATCAGCTTAATACCTGCAAACGGTACAATTACTCCGCCAAGACCGTAGATAAGCAGGTTCCTTGCAAGCAGGGATTCCGCCCCCAATGGCCGGTATGCAACACCTTTTAATGCAAGCGGAATTAGTATCGGGATAATTATGGCATTAAATATCACCGCAGAAAGTATTGCAGATTGCGGCGAAACGAGTCCCATGATATTTAACGCCTGCAGTTCAGGTATTGAAGCAATAAAAAGGGCGGGAACTATCGCGAAATACTTAGCAACATCATTTGCAATTGAAAATGTTGTTAATGCGCCTCTTGTAATTAAAAGCTGTTTGCCTATTTCAACTACCTCAATAAGTTTAGTCGGGTCATTATCAAGATCTACCATATTACCGGCTTCTTTGGCAGCCTGCGTACCGGAATTCATTGCCACTCCAACATCAGCCTGTGCTAATGCGGGAGCGTCATTTGTGCCGTCACCCATCATTGCAACCAGTTTACCGGCTTTTTGTTCAGCCTTTATATAGTTCATTTTATCCTCAGGTTTTGCCTCGGCTATGAAATCATCAACGCCCGCTTTACCTGCTATGAATTTTGCTGTAAGCGGGTTATCGCCTGTTACCATAACGGTCTTTACACCCATCTTGCGCAGTCTTTCAAATCTTTCCTGAATTCCGGTTTTGATTATATCTTCAAGCTGGATAACACCGGCAGCTTTACCATTCACAGAAACTGCCAGCGGAGTACCGCCGTTATTTGCGATATCATCAACAATCTTTTGCATATTTACAGGTATGGTTCCTCCGTTTGACTGCACAAGGTTTCTGATAGTATCAATTGAACCTTTCCTTACTGAAAGTCCACCAGCTGTATCCAAACCGCTCATTCTTGTTTGCGCTGTAAATTTTATGAATGTATCATTTTTAAAATCATTCAGGTTTACTTCAATGTTACTTTTCTTTGCAAGCTCAATTATTGATTTCCCTTCAGGCGTTTCATCTGATATTGAACTAAGCGCGCAGTATTTTATAAATTCACCATCAGGCATTCCATTAACGTTATAGAAATTTGTAGCTTTACGGTTACCAATTGTAATTGTACCTGTTTTATCAAGCAGTAAAACATCAATATCGCCTGCTGTTTCAACGGCCCTGCCTGATTTTGCTATTATGTTAGCCCTAAGAGCCCTATCCATACCGGCAATACCAATTGCGGAAAGTAATCCGCCGATCGTAGTAGGTATAAGGCAGACAAATAATGATATTAATGATGCGATAGCTATTGGAGTATTTGCATACCTGCCAAAAGGCTCGAGGGTTACTGTAACTATTAAGAACATTATAGTAAACCCGGAAAGCAGAATTGTTAATGCAATTTCATTCGGTGTCTTTTGTCTTTTCGCGCCTTCAACTAATGTGATCATTTTATCTAAGAATGATTCACCTTTTTCTGTTGTGACCTGTACTTTTATTTGATCTGTCAATACTTTTGTGCCGCCGGTTACACCTGAGCGGTCACCACCTGCCTCACGGATTACCGGGGCTGATTCACCCGTAATTGCTGATTCATCAATAGTAGCAATACCTTCAATTATTTCACCATCGGTAGCGATAATTTCACCTGCTGAAGTAACGAACACATCACCTTTTTTGAGGTCTGATGACATTACTACTTTAATATCACCATTTGGCATTATAACATTTGCAGGTGTTTCCTGCCTAGTCTTTCTCAGAGTTTCAGCCTGCGCTTTGCCCCTTGCTTCCGCTAATGCTTCTGCAAAATTCGCGAACAATACTGTTATGAAAAGCACCATAGTGATAGCAAGATTGTAGCCAAAACTTCCCTGCACTGCATCGGGCTTTGCCAGTAAATAAAAACTCATTACCAGCATTATAACCGTACCAAGCTCAACAACAAACATCACTGGATTTTTGATCATTGCCGCCGGGTTCAGCTTTACAAATGACTGTTTGAACGCTTCGGCTACTAGCTCTTTCTGAAATAACTTTGATACTCTTGGATGTTTAGACATATGTTTATTAAATTCTCTTATCTCTTTTTAAATTGTTAAGTATTCTGAAACAGGTCCCAGCACAAGTGCAGGTATAAACAAAAGTGCACCTACAATAAGTATCACTGCAAATAACATCACTCCAAACATTCCGGAATCAAGCTTAAGTGTTCCCGCTGATTCAGGTATATATTTCTTCTGAGAAAGAAGTCCAGCTATCATTATGGGTCCGATAATCGGGATATACCTTCCAAGCAGCATTACAATACCTGTTGAAATATTCCAGAATGCAGTATTATCACCAAGTCCTTCAAACCCGGAGCCGTTATTTGCGGCAGAGGATGTGAATTCATAAAGCATTTCACTGAATCCATGGAAGCCCGGGTTATTAAGCCATTTCAAGACTTCCCCCGGATTTTCTGTTATCATCCATGTGTGTGATGCAAGTGCCGTACCGCCCAAAATCAACAGTGGGTGCAGTAACGCTACTAGAATTGCAATTTTAACTTCACGTACTTCGATCTTTTTCCCTAAAAATTCAGGAGTTCTGCCAACCATTAACCCCGAAATAAATACGGCGATTATCATGAAGATGAACATATTAATGAATCCAACCCCCACACCGCCATAGAAGGCATTGAGCTGCATACCCATCATCTGGAACGCGCCTGATAAGGCTGTAAAGCTATCGTGCATGGAGTTTACCGAACCGTTTGATGTTACCGTAGTACTGATAGACCATAGGGCTGAAAGGACGGGTCCAAACCTGGCTTCTTTGCCTTCCATGCTGCCCTGCGGCTGCGTGATACCCATTTGGGTTATCATCGGGTTGCCGCCTGTTTCCTGTAATATTGTGGGAATAAGCAGCATCAGGTACCCGGCAGTCATAACTGCCATTATTACATATGCCAATTTTTTTCTATTCAGGTAGTACCCTAAAGCAAATACCATTGCAATAGGTATCAGCATTATTGCACTTGTTTCAGCGGCATTTGTAATGCCGTTCGGATTTTCGAACGGGTGTGTTGAGTTTGGACCAAAGAATCCGCCGCCATTTGTGCCAAGCTGTTTAATTGCCACCATCGCAGCAACGGGTCCGCGTGCAACGCTTACTGTATCGCCCTGCAGAGTTACAATAGTTTCAGAACCTTTGAATGTCATTGGCGTCTGGTTCAGCAGTAATACAACTGCCAGTACTATTGATAGAGGAAGCAGTATCCTTGTGCAGGCTCTAACCAAATGAAAATAAAAATTTCCGAGATTTCTTGTTGACCTGTTTGCAAGTCCTTTAAAAAGCAGCGCAAGCGCTGCGATACCTGTGCCTGCAGAAACAAACTGCAGGAATACCAGCGCCAGAAGCTGTGAAAAATATGAAGCGCCCGTTTCGCCGGAGTAATGCTGCAGGTTTGTATTTGTAACAAAACTAACTGCTGTATTGAAAGCCTGTGTGGGCTCCATAGAAAGTATATTATCCGGATTCCAAAACGGATGCCAGGTCTGTGTCAGCAGAACAAACATTATCCAGATAAACCAAACTAAATTGATTGTAAGCAAAGACCTCAGGTTCTGCTTCCAATCCATTTCCGCATGCGGGTTTATCCCGCTGATTTTGAAAATCAGTTTTTCGATGGGTTCAAAGAAATCCAGAAAAGTCTTTTCGCCCTTGAATACTTTTGAAACATATCTGCCTAAAGGAACAGCAAGCAGTATTGTAACAAGAATAATTATTGCAGAATAAAGATATTCCATTTTGAACTAAAACCTTTCTGCTTTAATTAATGAATAAATAAGATATACAAAAACGGCTAAACTGATAATGAACAGGATAGTCAAAGTATTTCTTCCCCCTTATCCGTAAAGAAGAAAAACAGACCGAATAAAAGAAATCCGGTCAGAATCATTAATGCGATCGTCATTACTTCCATAAATATGATTTAGTTTTTTTAGTTGGCATTGACCTGTAATGCAGTTCCTTAACTTTTGCTTTTTTCTGTGACTTTGAAATTGTGAGCATTAGAAAAAGAAACATACCCAGAACCGCTGCAAATGATAAAAAATATGATGTATCCATTTTTAATTAAATTTTACTCATATAAATACAATTGCCGTGCCGAATTAAAATAGCAATTTCAGCTCAAAATCAGCAGATTTCAAGAAAGTAGTGTTTCAAAATGAAATGGTTATATCAATTTGAAAGGGTTCTAAAATGTGTGTTAAAAGGTTAATCTATACCGTATTCTTTCAGCTTGCGGTAAAGGGTAACAGTGCCAATTCCAAGGGCTTTGGCCGTATGTGTTTTGTTGCCGTGGAAATCTTTTAAGGTTTTGAGTATATGCGCTTTCTCAACATTTTCAAGGGAGTGTTCTGTGCTGCCGGTTTTTGCTTCTGAATATTCTTCCGGCAGAAGCTCCTTAGTGAGCCTGCTCTCACCGGCAAGTATTACAGCACGCTCGATGATATTTTTAAGCTCTCTGATATTACCTTTAAATCTGTATGACTTTAAGGAATCAGTAAAATCACCGCTTACAATATCGATCTTCTTGTTAAGTTTCTCAGAGTAATAATCCACAAAATAACTTATCAGTATATCCAGATCATCAGGTCTTTCAGCCAGTGAAGGCAGGTGAATTGTAAATGTATTCAGTCTGTAATAAAGGTCCTCACGGAAAGTACCATCAGCAATGGCTGCTTTAAGATCACGGTTAGTTGCTGCAATTATCCTTACATCAAGAGTATGTTCTTTGGGGTCGCCTACACGCAGGTAGGTTTTTTCTTCTATGGTGCGTAAAAGTTTCGCCTGTGTTTGCATAGACATCTCTCCAACTTCATCCATAAAAAGTGTTCCACTGTTTGCTTCTTCAAAGTAACCCTTTTTATCGTTCACTGCACCGGTGAACGCTCCTTTTTTGTGACCGAAGAATTCCGATTCCTGCAGATCCTTGGGTATAGCACTGCAGTTAACCGCTATGAATTTTTTTGCACTGCGTTTGCTTGAATTATGTATTGCATGCGCGAATAACTCTTTGCCGGTCCCGGTTTCACCAAGAAGCAATACTGTGGTATCCGTTGGCGCAGCTTTTTTTGCAAATTCAATAGCTTCAGATATCTTTTTTGATTTGCCGATTATTTTACTGAATGCGTATTTTGAATCTATACGGCTTCTTAGTTCTTTTACTTCCCGGTGCATCATAGCTTTTTCATAAGCGCGTTTAACAGTGAGCGGTAGTTTATCATCGTCATCACCCTTTACAAGGTAATCAAAAGCGCCGTTTTTCATCGCTTCAACGCCGTCTTTTATCTGACCAAAAGCTGTAATTACTATTATTTCAATATCAGGGATAGTTGATTTAATTTTCCTGGTAAGCTCAATACCGCTGCCATCAGGCAGCTTTACATCAGTTACAATGACTGCAACATTATCACTTTCAGCTTTTATTAATCCGGATGCAAAATCCTCCGCAGTTATGACGGGAAATCCGTCAAGAGTCAGTATTTTTTCAAGCAGAATCCTGATTCTCGGCTCATCATCTATTACAAGTATCTTTGGGTGCATATACAAATATATGATAATTCATTTTGAAATTTAGTGAAGAAAGAAGGTTGAAAAGGGATTTGGACAATCTGCAGAGTCTTTAAGAACTATAGAGTACCTTCCAACAAGGGCTGCAATCCCTTGTTCTTGAGTATTGCTGAACTGATGCAGGAGATTCACCGAAGACGGGAAAAATGGAGTTAAATAAATTAGATTTTATACAATACCGCATATTTTCCGCAGAGCGGCGGGCTCCAGCGGTTTTTCCAGAAAACCACTTACAAACGGTGAGCTTTCGGCACGCTGCTTATCAACAGGGTCAACAGATGAAGAAAGAATATATATCTTAAAAAACTCAATGATCTCAATCTCTGATTTTTCAAGCTCTTCCAGAACATCCCAGCCGGAAAGAACGGGCATATTAATATCCAGAAATATAACTGTATGAACCGGTTTCAGCAAATACTCAGAGTTAATATAATTTACAGCTTTTTGAGGAATGGCGAACATTATCACTTCAGATTTATCGCTTAAAACTTCCTTTATAATGTACCTGTTATACATATTGTTAATTGAATCGTCATCAATCAAAATTATTCGTTTTGGTATTTCCATAAGAGTTTCTCATTTATTTATTCAGTTCAATTGTAAATGTTGTACCTTTGTTTACTTTGCTTTTTATTGATATACTTCCCCCAAGCAATTCAACTTGTGATTTAACCATATAAAGACCCATACCTTTGCCTTTGATCTCCGGATGAAATCTCTTATACAGCCCAAAGACCTTATTTTTATTTTTTAACATGTCAATTCCAAGACCGTTATCTTCAAATACTATGAATATCTTACCCTGGTTATCAATTGTACTTATGTTTATTAACGGGGCTAAACCCGGCTGATGATATTTAATGCTGTTTGAGATCAGGTTCAGAAATATGCTGTAAAGGTAAACCCTGTTCCCGATGATAGACCCTGCCTTTTCAAAATCAGTAGTAATTACCGCATTCTCTTTTTCAATGACCTGTTGAATAATTTTTCTGATGTTATCAACCAGAGCGGAAAATAATACCTTTTCCCGTCTTGAAATTAACTCGGTTTTAACTGTTAATATCATGTTAAGATCCCTTATCACTTCATCCAGGATCTGGGCAGAAGAATTTATCTGTTCCCCGAATATTATTTTATCTTCATCTGAACTCTTATTATTAATAAGCATTTTAGAGAATCCCATAATATTAGCCACCGGCGCGCGGAGATTGTGAGACACCATATATGAAAACTGCTCAAGATCCTTGTTCCTGTGGATAAGGTCATTGGTCATTTTTTCCTTCTCAAATTCTTCATTCTTGCGTTCAGTGATATCTTCGGCTGAAATACATATTCCTATGTTCCTGTTATCATCTATCTGTATCGGGAAGATTCGGGTGTTATACCAGCAAATGGAATTATCGGGCATCGGGTAGCTGGCTTCAAATATAACCTGATTCCCTTCAAGAACAGATTTGCAATTTTTAACGAATTCTTCCCTGCGGTCTTCAAGGATTAGCTCAAGCATATTTAAGCCGTAAACAAATGATCTTTGGAAAATATTTTTTGCCAGATTGTTCGCATTACCGTTAAACAGCAGTATGTTCAAATTAGTATCAAGCAGTATCAAAGAGGTTCCTGTGTTTTCAAAAACACTGCGAAGATTGGCTTCGGATCTTTGAAGCGCATCTTCTGTGATACTGTGTTCAAGGGTCTTGATCTCCAGATCAATTCCGGCTTCCTTCAGCTGTTGTGTTCCTATATTTATTCTGTCCTTAAGCTGGTCGTTCTTTTTTATTATTTGGGCTTTGGTTTGTTTGGTATCAGGAGTTTCGAATATCTCCCATGTACCTTTTCGTTTAGCAATAGCAGCTTTATGAACATGAGCGACATCAAGTACATCTGATGCAATACATTTACCAAGCGGGTATGTACACATGACAATGATCTGTTTATCCATTATGTGTTCATTAAGGTCCCTTTCATATTCAATAAAAGTATCCCATATATTCCTTTCAAGCCAGGTAGCATTACCGTTTATTCTTAATCCTTCAAATCCGTTTGAAATTGCCTGGCGCAATTTACCATCCCATGATTTAAATATTTCGCTGGAATCAAATCTTCCTGCTTTCAGATACCAATCTGTATGCGGAAGAATTTCTATTCTTTTTTCTGAAAGGTATGAGTCAAATTCAGGAATACCATTTCGCAGGGAATTTTCAGCATCTTTTACAGTAACGGGATCACTGGTTATATATACACAATATTCATTATGCTCTAACCCGGCCTTAAAAAAAGGGACCAGTATATCAAGCATATCCTGTTTAGTTTCATAAAAATTGCAGAAATGAGTTCCCCAATTAGTCCCGCCAATTATATCTATGCCAGTTGGTCTTAATTCATCCGGGGATATTTTTTGAATACTCATAATAATACATTGCTTTTTAAGGAGCAATATTAAATTATTTAAATACTTACATTGCTTTGTCAGGAAAGAATGTTTTCGAAAAGTATTGTAAGTTTATACAAGATAGAGAATTAAATGTTTCTGAGCAACCTTATAACAGGTAGTTAGCGGATTTAAGCATAAAAATGCATTAATTCCGCTAAACTCTTCAGCAAAAAGCCGCCCCGAAGTGCTTCTTATCACGGAGTGCAATTACTAATTGAATAGAACTTGCAATTTTGATTGATTAAATTTGTATATTATGAAACCATTACATACATTTTTTTTAACAAAATTATTCCATTATTATGAATGAACCGATAATTTCAGGCATAGAGGCTATCCAGGCAATACTTGCCCCCGCACTGGGAATTTCAGCTACCGCTTTACTGCTGCTGAACATGCATAACCGCTTTTCAATTACGATTAACAGAATACGGTTATTGAACGAAGAACGAAGAAGATATCATATAAAGATATCAAGAAATGAAGAAACCGGAGCCTATGAGCAATTCCGCTATTCAAGTATTTCGAGCCAGTTGAAAATGCTTACTCTGCGCTGTAAGGAAATACGCAACGCAATTTTATATACAATGGGTTCAATACTTCTGTTTGTTTTAACTTCCATACTAATTGGTGTAAATATATTTTTCTCATCAAATGTATTAAAAATGGCTCCGCTTGTGATATTTTCAGCGGGGATGATACTTGTCCTGATCGGGATAATATATTCCGCAAAGGATGTGATAAATTCTTATAAAGTAACACAGGTAGAAGTCAAAGGAGAAATTTAGCTGATTCGTTTCATGCTGCCGAAAAAGGAAAAGGCTCTTTAAACAAAGAGCCTTTTTTTATGTTGTTCATTCATATATTATTAAACACCGCCATTTTACTCAACAAGTATCATTTTTTTTGTTTTCGTGAAATTACCGGAAGTTAGTTTATAGAAAAATATCCCGCTTGAATACCCCGCCGCATTCCAGCTTACAGAGTATATGCCTGGTTTCAAATTTTCATTAATAAGCGTAGATATTTTTCTGCCTAAAACATCATATATCTCAAGTTTTGTGTTACTGCCGCTGCCTGCGGGAATATCAATTCTGAAACTTGTAGATGGATTGAATGGATTTGGATAATTCTGAGATAAATTAAAATCGCCGGGCACACTGCCTGATACAGGCTGAATACCAATAGGTATTGCTGAATACCTGAGAGTGAAAATATCATTTTCTGTTCCGGTAACACTTGCGAATCCCGTTACAAAAACATTTTCAAACTGGTCAACGGCAACAGCAGCTGAAAAATCATTTCCGCCCGCCGGACCATTAAACCTCATTTCCCACATCTGCAACCCCTGGATATCATATTTAACAGTAAGCAGGTCCTTGCCATTACTGCCTTCACTGGTGCCTGTTACTATTACACTGCTGCCTGTAACACGGATATTTACCGGGATATCTGATCCGGTTCCTTCATATCTTGAGCTCCACAGAAGCTGCAAATCAGTATTATACTTTACAGTTGCATAATCAAAACTGTTGTTTACCCCATAGCTAACCCCGGTAATATATAAATTGCCTAAATTATCTGCGGACATGCATACAGCATTATCAATCTGTCTTAAAGCTGTTCCGGTATATTCCGCACGGGCAAGAACATTTCCGTTGGAGCCGCTGTATTTGATAGTGCAAAAGTTATAATTACCGTTCATACTGTCACTTCGTCCGGTTACGAAAACATCATTTCCAATTGCAGCCACACGCACAGCAGCATCTTCATCATTACCTGAACCGTTATACCTTTTTGCCCACTGGAGAGCACCGGAGTTATTATATTTTAATGTCAGATAATCAGATGTATGAAAATCCTGTAAAACTGATGTAAAACCGGTTAAATACAGATTTCCGTTATTATCAATTGTTATATCCTGTGCCTGGTCAAACGATTGTGAAAGAGGTCCGTCGTAAACAGCTACCCATAGCTGACTTCCTGAGGGGCTGTATTTAATTAAAGTAAAAAGCTGATTATTGTTAACATCGCTTCTTCCTGCAACATAAGTATTACCGGCTGCATCTGCTGTAATAGTAAAACCGTAATCTCCACCGTTGTTGGATCCGTTATAAAGAGCGCTCCAGATTAAATTACCTGCACCATCGTATTTTATTGTAATAATATCCCTGGAAAGATTAAAAGTAAACCCTGTTACATAAATAAACCCGGCTGCATCAGTAATGATATCAAGTACCTTATCCTCACTGGAAGCTGTCCCGTTATAACGCTGTACCCATATTGTATCACCCGTCATTGAGTTTATTTTCAATAGAATCATATCAGAACCTGTATTGAAACCATTAGACCATCCGGCAACGTATAAATTTCCGGAATTATCAACTGCAGTACAGTAGGAAGTATCCTGTGAGCCCGGAGAGGGAGAAGAATATCTTGAGCTCCACCATTGATAAGACTGTGCAAAAGTTTGACTGATTATAATAATTGTGAAAAAACAAAGTATGATTTTTTTCATGGCTTGATAAATTAAATGATTATAGATATGTATCAATTAAAATATTAACAAATTTCGTGCCAGAAATAATATTTACAATCATACTGAATAATTAGGTTAACATAAGGTTCACGGGCTTTACCGATATGACAATTTTGTCAGTTTAAACAAAACAAAAAGGACACTCTATACTATAGAATGTCCTTTAATATTTTTTGAAACAATCCGTGAATCAGTGATGCAAAATCTGTTATAACAATACTGCCGTTCGCCGCTTTTGGTTATTAGCCGCCAATTGCTTCGAGCACCTTGAAATCAGGTTCTTCCATCTTTGAAAAACTGTAACGTTTTTCAATGGCTGCGCGGTTAATCTCATCCAGAACAGATATCATCATATCATATTTGGCTTTGCGGTGGAATTTAAGGATCATTATCATATCCTTATTTGCCGTCCCCCAGCCTTCAAGATACTGCTTCATCTGTTCAAGGTTCACCTTTATTGGCTGTTCTTCGGTTCCGTCAGATTTACCTTTCGAGAGCCCGATATTGCCTTTCTCAGAGATCCTTATGAACACAACATTACCCATATCCACTTTTACGGTCGTTTCCTGATCACCTTTTGGAAGGTTGATCTGCATAACCTGCGGCTGATTTAATGTTGATGTCATGATAAAGAATGTAAGCAGAAGCATGATAACGTCAACATAGGGAGTCATATCAATATGAAATCCTACGCGCTTTCTTTGCGACCACTTATTTTGTTTGCGTCCGCGTTTTTCGCTGCCGCCCTCGGCCTGTTCAACACTTGCCATTATAAATTTCTCCTGAACCTGCTTTGCTTAATATGCAAAACAGACAAATCTTTTATTTTTAACTGTGTTTAGATAAAACTGCTATCTTCGCTTACTTTAACTAAAACTACTTTTTCTCTTTTTCGTCTGTTTCAAGATCCGTTACAAAAGAGAACCTTGTATTTTTGGTTTCTTTCATTATTTCCATCAGGTCCTGCACTGCGCCAATATCTGCTTCTTTATCACCTTTAACCACAATTCTGAGATCCTTCCCGACATTGCTCTTTGATGACAAACGGAAATCGATCAAAAGCTTCTTGAATTTTTCCCTGTCTTTAAACGCAATAATGGGGCGTTTCATCTGACCTTTATCATTCAGGTTAGCCGGATTTGTCCATCCCGGCTGTGTGGTGCTATCAGGGTGATAAGCAGCAAGACCGATTGGGTCACCAAGAACGTCTTCTCTTACATTGATATTATCAACATCAGCGAATATATCGCCAAAGCGGTTGATAACAAGCGTCATAACATTTCTTTCAGGAAGTTTTGTAGTATCATTTCCTGAGTTAGGAAGCTTAACCTGTATATCTTCAGCAAGCTCAGCTTTGAACTGTGCCGTTAAAATAAAGAATGTCAATATAAGCATGATAACGTCAACATATGGCGTCATATCTATTGATTGTGCCGGACGTCTGCGTCTTTTGACTGCTGACATATTATTCTACCTTTTTCACTAAATTTTCAGTAAATAGTTTCTTTAATTGAAATTGCTTTATTTTGATTTAACTGTAAGTATCTGCATAATGTTGTATGTAGCTTCATCTATCATATATGTGAAGTTACTAACCCTTGTAGCAAAATAGTTATATCCAATAATAGCAACAATAGCTCCAAAGATACCGAAAGCAGTATTGATAAGCGCTTCGGAAATACCGGTTGAAAGCTCTGTAGCGTTAGGTGTACCTGCTGTTGCAAGCGCCTGGAATGAACGAATCATACCAAGTACTGTGCCAAACAGACCCACTAACACAGAAATTGATGCGATAGTAGAAAGAGCAACTAAATTTCTTTCTAAAAGAGGAACTTCAAGCATCATCGCTTCTTCAATGGCGCGCTGTACTTCTGCCATTTTTTTCTCGCCGTCTATAGGGTCGTTCTTAACGACATTATAACGCTCCAGTGCCAGCCTCAATACATTGGCCAGCGAACCCTTCTGTTTATTGCACTCTGCAATTGCTCCATCTATGTCGTTATCCATAACAAGCGTCTGGACTTTCTTTACAAACGGTTCAATAGCGCCTCTGCCTTTGGCTTTGCCTAAAGAGAGCTGTCTTTCGATAATAAATGTGATAACCATAATACTGATGGTCATAAGTGCAACAACAACCGGTCCGCCTTTGTAGATCTGACCGAATACGTTAACCGGTGTTCCTGCTATTGTATCGCCGCCCTTGAAGTTATTCGGGCTTCCAAATACGAACTGGAATACTGCAAATGATACTACTAATGCAACTACCATGACGATTGTGATAAAAACGGATTGTTTCATAGTTAAGTTATTCCACCAATAGATTATTGAGTTTCTTTTTTGTGCTGAGTCTTAAAATAT
>JABFSP010000070.1 GCA_013140565.1 Ignavibacteria bacterium | reverse complement strand
GCATTCGCAAAGTCAGATATATCGTTCTTTGCATAAACTTTATTATCCAGCTCAATGCACCATTTGCACCAGTCGGTCATAACATCAACCATAACAAGCTTATTCTGAGCTTTTGCCATTGCAAGTACTTCCGCTACAGACCCTTTCTGGAAATCGATCTGTGAAAATGCTGTGCTGCTGATAAAAAAGAGGGCAATTAAAAATGCTGCTTTTTTCATTGGTTTTATTCTCCGGTATTTTCCTTTGATTTACTAAGGCGAAAATAAGAATTTAAGTTCAAATGTAATATGGTTATATTTGTATATATTTAAATGAATAAATACGTTAAAACGTTTCTTGGCATCTTTATTATCATTATACCCGTAATTCTTATTCTGGGCTTACTTTTTAATAATCTTTCCAAAAAGTCTTTCTATCCAACTTCCGGTGAAATAGCCGTTACAGGCTTAAAATCGCAGGTAAAAGTATACTTTGATGATTTTGGGGTCCCAGGCATTATGGCTCAAAATCAGGATGATGCATATTTTACAGAAGGTTACCTGCATGCGCAGGATAGATTATGGCAAATGGACCTGACCCGAAGGGTCGCCCAGGGCAGACTTTCTGAAGTATTTGGCTCACAGGTCATTGAATTTGATAAATTATTCAGGACGATCGGTATCCACAGATTTGCTTATAGCTGGTATGACAACATAAGTCCGGAATCAAAACAAATACTAACTTCTTATACAGCGGGTGTAAATAGATTCATAGAAACGCATTACGACAATATGCCGGTTGAATTTGACGCTATGAATTACAGACCTGAACCCTGGAAGCCTGAACACTCATTAATGCTTGCAAGAATGATGGGCTGGGACCTGAATATTGCCTGGTATACTGATTATATCATGGGCGAAGTGCTGAACAAAACTGGCATTGAAAAAACTGCTCTCATATTTCCCGATACTAATATTACTATTTACACAAAACCTGAACCTGTTGAAATTGATTCAACTGATGAAAATGAAGAAACTGAAACACCGAAGAAACGGAAGATAAAAAAAGAAACGGGGCTTTTGGAAAATGATAATGCAAAATATTTTAGGCAGGTATCATTTTTAGGAAAAGATTTCTTTGAAATGAACCAAAGTTACCGGAAGTTCTTTAATATTAATGTATCACATACAGGCAGTAATTCATGGGTAGTTTCAGGTAATCGGTCAATGTTCGGCAAGCCTATTCTTGCCAACGACCCGCACCTGGCGCTGCAGGCGCCTTCAAGGTGGTATGAGCTGTATCTAAAGGGCGGCGCACTTGATGTTCGCGGTATGTCTTTCCCCGGCATCCCCGGAGTTGTAATAGGCAATAATAAGTTCATCAGTTGGGGCTTAACCAATTTAATGAATGATGATAATGATTTCATTATCTTGAAGCGTGATTCCGCAGACAGCAGGAAGTATATATATAATAACCAGTCTGTGGAAATGGATTCCATTGTTGAAAAGATCTATATAAAAGATTCCATGGAAACTGAGTACATTGTTAGAACGACAAAGATCGGTCCCGTAATATCAGATCTAAAATTTAAAGGCTTCGCAGATCTGAAGGAAAACCCTGAGGATCCATATAAAGATAAACTTATGACATTCCGCTGGACAGGTTTTGAATACAGTGATGAAGTAAAATGTTTTTACCGGATAAACACCGCTAAGAACTGGGATGAATTCAAAAGTTCATTAAAGGATTTTTGCGTGCCTGCTCAGAATTTTATTTATGCTGATATTTATGGTAATATTGGTTACAGAGCGGGCGGTAAAATCCCCGTAAGAAAAACTAATATTGATTACAGCTACATTTTCCCGGGTGAAGATGAAATAAACTGGACGGGATTTATTGAGTTTGATAAAATGCCTGAAGTTTACAATCCCCCTGAAGGCTATATTGTAACGGCAAATACTAATCCGGCAGAGTGGATGAAAGACAGCAAAGAAAAGTATTACATTTCTTACTTATGGGAGCCGTCATCAAGATTCAACACCATCAAAAAATTCATAAACAGTAAGACTGTTTTCGATATTGAAGATTTTAAGATCCTGCAAAACAGTTACGAATCACCTTATGCACTGGGGTTACTGAAAGATCTTTATGCTGATACTCATACTAACTCCAGCTTGGGTGATGACAATGTTGAATGGGCTATTGAAAAACTCAAAAACTGGAACAGCGACATGAATAAAAATGATGCCGCCGGGTTGATATATAATGCATATCTTGTTTTTCTTGTAAAGAACATTTTTGAAGATGAGTTAGGCACCAATATTTTCAATGATTTTATTGCAATACAAAACATCCCATATCGCTCACTTGAGATCTTAATGAAGCAGCCTGATAACCAGTGGTTTGATAATGTAATAACAGATAACACCGAAACACGCGCGGATATAGTGAAAAAAAGTATTACACAGGCTGTGGAATTCCTCAAAACAAAATTCCCGGGTAAGGATAAAAACACATGGCAATGGGGTTCAGCACACACCATAAAGTTCCGCCATCCGCTTGGATTTATTGAAACGTTGGATAAAACATTCAACATCGGACCCTTTGATGTTGGCGGTGACCAGACAAGTGTTAATAATACTGAATACCGTTTCAGTGATGTCATTGAAAAAGGAAATTTTGATGTTGTTGTAGGTGCATCAATGCGGATGTTAATTAATATGTCAGATATAGATCACCCATTGACAATAAACTCAACAGGTCAATCGGGGCAGCCTGTAAGCAGTCACTACCGTGACCAGGCCAGAATGTGGAGTTACGGTGATTACAAAAAGAATGTTACCGGTGAGCCTGAGATGATTGATAGAAAATTTGACCTGCTGATATTAAATCCCTGAAAATAAATTGAGCGATAAATTCACATATAACGTACGCCCTAAAAAATCACTTGGGCAGAATTATTTAACAGATGAAAATATCTGCAGGAACATTGTTAACGCATTTGAAATTGAACCGGGCGAGCATATTGTTGAAATTGGTCCTGGTAAAGGGGCATTAACAAGATACATCCTCGAAAAAACATCGAACCTGACCGTTGTTGAGCTTGACAGGAACAATTGCGCCTTACTTAAAGAATGGTTTCCCGGGTTAAATATAATAAACCGTGATTTTTTGAAGCTGGATCTGAATGAACTTTTGGCAAATTCAGTAGAAAAACTCCGCGTTATTGGAAATATTCCATATAACATTACTTCTCCTATAATATTTAAACTGATGGATAACAGAACAATTGTAAAAGATGCCCAGTTAATGATACAGGAAGAAGTCGCACGCCGTATCACGGCAGATCCGAATAACAAAGAATACGGTATCCCAAGCATTCTTCTTAATGTTTTCGGGTCATCTAAACTGCTGTTTAAAGTTTCCAGAAATTGTTTCTATCCGAAGCCTAAGGTTGATTCAAGAATAATATATTTTGATTTTTCGGTATCACAGGAAGAAAAAGTAAAGGATATTGTATTTTTCAGGAAGCTGGTAAAAGCTGCTTTTGGTACGAGACGAAAGACCCTGAGGAATTCACTTAAGAATATTGAAGCGGATCTTTCAAAGGGTGAAATTGACCTGGGCAGAAGAGCTGAGAGTTTAACCATTAATGAATTTATTGAACTGAGCAACAGGCTTTGTTAAAAGTATTACAGGATAAAGTACGGCAAGCACCTGAATTCAGGGAAATTTCCGCATCCGGCGGAAGTGATCTTTTTTTTACCGGCATTCGCGGATCACTTACTTCGTTTGTAATATCACAATTGTTTGAATCGAACAAGAAAATAGTATTCTGTTCAAATGATCCCGGTAAACTGTTCAAGCTGAAAGATGACCTGAATCTGCTGTTAGGTGAAGATAAAACTTCGCTGTACCTTGGTGAATTTGACGAAGAATTTGAATCTGACGTAACTCCGCTTTCAAGCACGCTAAAAAAACTCACGGGTGAAGGCAGCTTCATTCTGGTTACATCCCCCGCCGCTCTTGATAAAAACATAATAACCGAAGAAACATTCAGGAAAAATATCATATCCCTAAAGAAAGATATTGAATATAGTTTTGATGAACTGGTAACAAAACTAAGGGAATTCAATTTCACAAAAAAGAAAATCGTTGAAGAAGAAAACGATTACGCTGTTCGCGGAGGCATAATTGATATATACACTGAAAACCTTAACCAGCCCGTAAGAATAGAGTTTTTTGGAGATATTGTTGAATCAATAAGGGAATTTGACCCGGTTACACAGCGCTCTATAGCGCAGTTGGGTTCAGTTGAAATACTGCCTTCGGCTGAAACAATGAACCGAGATGACAGCTCAACTGAAAAACTGATAGATTACATTAAGAATGATACCCTTTTCCTGATGGATGAACCCGACCTGATAAAAGAGGAACTGCCGAATATCTATTTTAAGAGCATTAATTTCAACAGGTCATATTTTTCAGGCTTCCCGTTAATAAAAAGTGCTTCGTTCAACAATGAAGAAAAGGAAAAGATCAAAGAATTATTCTTTGACGCAAAAACCCAGCCTTCATTTAATTCTAATTCAAAATTATTCGCTGAAAATCTAAAAGAACTATCAACCTCAGGTTATGATGTTTTCATAAGCTGCACGGATGATTACCAGCTTAACCGTACCCGTGAGCTTGTTGAAGATTTGCTGAACACCGAAAACCTGCCGGGCATTAAATTCCTCAATGGTTCATTCCACGAAGGATTTATTCTGCCTTCGGCAAACATGGCAGTTTATACAGAGCACCAGGTTTTCGGAAGGTACTTCAGACCGGCAAAACGCAAAAGAAAATTCGGCGGTATTACATTTAAGGAACTAAGCACGGTGAATTACGGTGACTTTATGGTTCACCAGAATTTCGGTATAGGCAAATACGCAGGACTCAAGAAAATTGTTACGGGTGGGGTTGAGCAGGAAGCGGTAAAACTGCTTTACAAGGATAATGATACTGTATTTGTTAACCTGAATTCACTTAACCTCATTAAAAAGTTCTCTGCGCAGGAAGGCGTTACTCCAAAACTCAATAAGCTTGGCGGCAGCGAGTGGGAGCGCATCAAGCAGAAAACCAAGAAGAAGATTCAGGAAATTGCCCGCGATCTTATTCTGTTATACTCAAAACGAAAATCAGAAAAAGGCTACAGGTTTTCGGGTGATTCGATCTGGCAGAAGGAGCTTGAAGCGAGCTTTATTTACGAAGATACACCTGATCAGGCAAGCGCTACCGAGGCAGTGAAACGTGATATGGAATCGGAAGTACCGATGGACAGGCTCGTTTGCGGTGATGTTGGTTTTGGAAAAACAGAAGTTGCTGTTCGCGCGGCATTTAAAGCAGTTGTTGATAATAAACAGGTTGCCGTTCTGGTACCAACTACTATTCTGGCTGAGCAGCACTACAATACTTTTAAAGACAGGCTTACTACATGGGCAACAGAAGTAAACCACCTTTCAAGATTTAAGACTAAAAAAGAACAAAAAGAAATTTTAGAAAAATTAGAAGATGGCAAGATAAATATTATCATCGGAACACACCGCCTGCTTTCAAAGGATATTCATTTTAAAGATCTTGGATTACTTATAATTGATGAAGAGCAGCGTTTTGGTGTAAAGGCGAAGGAAAAATTAAAATTCATGCGTGAAAATGTTGATGTACTTACCTTAACTGCGACACCAATTCCCAGGACACTGAACTTTTCACTTCTGGGTGCAAGGGACCTATCTATTATTAACACTCCCCCGAAGAACCGCCAGCCGATACATACTGAAATTGTGAATTTTGATAAGAAGGTACTGGGTACCGCAATTTCAAGAGAATTGCAGCGCGGCGGACAGGTTTATTTTGTAAATGATAGAATTGCAAAGCTTGATGAACTTGCGGAAATTATAGAAGAAATTGTGCCATATGCAAAAGTAGCTGTCGCTCATGGACAGATGTCACCTGCCCAGCTTGAAAACGTTATGATGCGGTTTCTTGAAAAGAAATCAAATGTTCTGCTTTGCACAAAGATAATTGAATCAGGGCTTGATATACCAAGTGTAAACACAATTATCATTAACCGCGCGGATAACTTCGGTCTGGCCGAGCTTTACCAGTTAAGAGGCAGGGTTGGCAGATCGAATATTAAATCATATGCATACCTTGTAACCCCGCCGCAAAGTTCACTTACCAAGCAGGCAATACGCAGGCTTCATGCCCTGGAAGAATTTTCAGAGCTTGGCAGCGGAATGAATCTAGCATTAAAGGATCTTGAAATTCGCGGTGCAGGTAACCTGCTTGGAAAAGAGCAAAGCGGCTTTATTGGTGAAATCGGTTTTGATATGTATATGCAGCTTCTGGATGAAGCAGTTGCTGAACTGAAGGAAACGATCCCGGCTGAATCATTGCCCGCTAATACTATGCAGCAGCTTACGCAAAAAAGCAGCAAACCTAAATTTAAAGATGTGCTGGTTGAATCAGATATCAGTATGTTCCTGCCGGAAACATATATTGATGATGAGAATACAAGACTTGAGATATATCAAAGACTTTCAAAAGTCACATCGCAGGCAGAACTTAATGAAATTAAGCTTGAGCTTGAGGACCGCTTTGGCAAGCTGACCGATGAAGTAACTTCACTGCTGCATCACATTGAAATCAAACTGATACTTTCCGCGATCGGTTTTGAAAAAATCGTAATTTCGGGTGAACAGCTTGAATTATTCTTTGACCTGAACAATGAAAATATATACACAAGCGGGTACTTTGAAAAAGTACTGGGCTTTATAAATGAACACTTCAAGAACACATCACGGGTTAAACAATCAAAGAACTCTATTTCAGTACTTTTCCGCACTCCCAGGCAGGCAACGCCTGCCGAAAAACTTGCGGAAATTCACAATTTTGTGGAAAAATTGGCAGTTTTATAAAATTACCCATTATGCATTTATCCAGAAACTAATTTTTTTTGTTATATTTACTCTATTACACTTAATAATCTTATTTATATATGTTAAGAATAACATTTTTCCTTTTGATGATTTGCTCACAGTTTGTTTACTCTCAATTTGTGCCAGAATGGGTTCAGGTGCATACTCAGAATAACTCGGGTCTAAATTCAGCTAATCTTTGTGCTAAAGATAACAGCGGAAGTATTTTTGTTGCGAATAACTTTTATAATGGAAGTAATTTTGACGTTATGACAACAAAATACAATTCCGATGGATCATTTGCCTGGAGCAGGCAATTCGGTTCAGGCGGAAATGAAAATATTGATTTTGCCACTAAGTTAATTGTTGATAATTCGGGTAATATTCTAATTACCGGCAATGGAAGTACAGCTGACTATTATGAAAGCAAAATATTTGTATTAAAATATAATACTGCCGGTACACTTGTATCATCTATTGAATACAGGCGGGCCGGAAGTCCATTAACCATCGTTTCAGATCTTACTGCTGATGCGGCAGGAAACATATTTATTTGCGGACAGTTACATAACTTTCAAACTTTTGTAGATTCATCTCTAGTTATTAAGTTTAATCCTTCACTAAGTGAGTTATGGATAAGAACAGCGAAAGATACTACCTCTGAAGGAAACTATGCGCGTTCCGTTAATACGGATCCTTCAGGTAATGTTTTTGTATCGGGTGTCAGCAGTAGCAGCATTACTGTTAAAAAATATGATTCTTCGGGAAATTTAAATTGGTTCAGGAAGAACTATATTCAGGGACTTGACAATCCATATGCAAAAAATCCATCTGCATTTTTAGATAATAACCAGAATTACTATATCAGTGCATTTAAGCGTGAAATAGCCGGAAATGACACAACAAAGTCAATTCTGATGAAATATAATTCATCCGGAGTAAATCAATGGACATATGTTTATAATTTTACAGTTGATGGAATAGAACAGGTTAAGAATATTTTTACTGATAACTCAGATATTTATTTGCATATCATAGACTATTCGAATTCTCTACTTGTTAAGATAAATCCAAACGGAATTCAACAATGGCAGAAGATCTTTAATCACCCTGTAAATTACGTAAACACAGATCTTACCGGAAAAATAATCACTGCAGGATACAAAACAGCTTTTTTCAGAACAGAACTTTGTATGGATAGAATCTCTTCGGCGGGAACTACCGAAGTATCATATTCATATTCTTATGACGGTTCTGGTACCGATCAGGCAGTAACCTTTTTTAACACCAATGATTCAAAATTATTGCTTGGAGGCTTGCACAACTCCTCGGTTATGTTGGTTAAACTCACTCCTTCAATGACTCAATCCGTTACTCAAACGCGTAATAATATCAATAAAGCTATTCTTGATAATCAAACAACTTTCGATACAGTCTCATTTCTATCTGATAATATGCCTGTAAACACACAGGTAAAATCGGTTAGTGTCAATATAGATTCAATTCTGCATACTGCGGATGGCGATCTGCAGATAATGCTTATTCACCAGAATTATACAGATACACTGGTTTTTAACAGGGGCGGATTTTCCGATAATTTTATTGGCACTAAGTTAAGTGATACTTCCGTTACACAGATCTGTAATACAAATAGTGCTCCTTTTACGGGTTATTTTTCACCTTGCCGGCCGCTTATACAATTCAATAATTTAAATTTAACAGGACCGTGGATACTTAGGATCTATGACAGACGCTCACCTGACACCGGAATTTTAAAAGCTTGGTCAATTACAATTGAATATGAAATACCGATAGGTATAGAACCTGTTTCCGGCGAAATTCCCGTTAATTTCAATCTGCAGCAGAATTATCCAAACCCATTTAACCCGGTAACAAAGATCCGGTTTTCAATTCCAAAACAATCATTTACAAAAATGATAATTTATGATATTACCGGAAAAGAAATCAGCACCTTGCTGGAAAACAATTTATCAGCGGGAATATATGAAACGAATTTTAATGCATCTGATCTTTCATCAGGAATTTATTTCTATAAACTTATCACTGAAGATTTTACTGAAACAAAAAAAATGGTGTTAATCAAGTAAATATATGAAAACATTTATACTCTCATTAATAATTCTTATTCTTACTGCAGGAAACCTCTATTCACAGGTTTCAACCGATTGGGAAAAAAGATATAACGGAACCGGCAACGATTACGATGAAGCAACCTCAATATACGTAGATGGAGCGGGCAATATTTATGTTGCGGGCGCCAGTACGGGTTCAGGCTCAGGAAAGGATTTCACTGTGGTTAAATACAACAGTGATGGCCTCACGCAATGGGTTGGCAGATATAACGGACCGGGTAATGGGGATGATGACGCATACCTGGTAAAAGTTGATAATGCAGGCAATGTTTATGTAAGCGGTGCAAGTACAGGCAGCGGTTCAGGACTTGATTACTGCGTAGTAAAGTATAATTCCGCGGGAGTCCAGCAATGGGCATCAAGGTACAACGGACCTGGCAACGCAACTGATGAAGTATACTCCTTGCAAATTGATAATGCGGGAAATGTTTACATTACAGGCTATAGCAACGGCGGAGCGACGGGTGATGACATGTGTACAATTAAATACAATTCAGCTGGTGTTCAGCAGTGGTTTAAAAGGCATAACGAGTCTCCCTTTAATTATGATGATTACGGAAATTCAATAGTAATTGATAATGCCGGTAATTCATATGTAACAGGAGCAGTAACAAGAATGAATTCCGATCTTGATTATTTTACAGTTAAGTATGATGCAAACGGCAGCCAGGTGTGGTTTGTGTTTTATAATGGACCCGGCAACAGTGAAGATTTTCCGTCTTCAAATGCAATTGATGCCGCGGGGAATATTTATGTTACAGGATACAGTATTGGAAACGGTACCAGCCGTGATTACTGCACTATAAAATATAATAATGCAGGCACCCAGCAGTGGATACAGAGATATGACGGACCCGACGGTTGGGATGAAGCGTGGAATGTTATTCTTGATCCCTCAGGTAATGTTTACGTTACCGGTAACAGTGCGGGGGTCGGTACTGGTGATGATTACTGCACTATAAAATATAACAATTCAGGCGCGCAGCAATGGGTAGCGCGTTATACGGGGCCTGATTCAAGCAATGATTACTGCAACTGGGTAGCCCCTGACGCAAACGGTAATGTTTATGTTACCGGTATAGTAGGAGACGGTGCAGGAAATCCTCAAAATATTGTGACTATAGGATATAATTCCGCCGGTGTTCAGCAATGGGTACAATCATATAACGGAATAGGCAATGAATTCGATAGCGGCAATGCATTGACTGTAGATAATCAGGGTAACGTTTACGTAACAGGGGGAAGTGATAACCTAGGAAACACTGATTTTGTTACAATAAAATATTCATCTACAATTGGTATTCAGCCAGTATCAACTGAAATACCGAATAAATTTTCACTTGAGCAAAATTATCCGAATCCGTTTAATCCATCAACGAAAATTCAATTCAGTATTCCAAATGCAGCGACTGACCTCCGGTCAGCCAAACTTGAGGTTTTTGATATTTCAGGTAAGCTGGTAAAAACATTGTTAAATGAAAATCTGAGTGCAGGTATTTATGAAATTGATTTTGATGCATCGGGTCTCGCGACCGGAACTTATTTTTACCGCTTAACAACAAACAATTTTACAGAAACTAAAAAAATGTTGATGATAAAATAGCGATAGCTATTTTATCAGAAATCCCGCTTGCGGAATCAATATTCAAGCAAAGGCTATTTTATCAAAAAACCCGATTTATCGGGAATCTAATAAAATAAATAATTATGAAACTTTCATCCATCTTAATACCAATAATATCCATTTTCTTTCTTCAGTCAAACCTGTTTTCACAATCCGGTTGGTTCCAGCAGGTTAGCGGAACAAATGTAAATCTGCATTCAGTTAATTCTCACCATGGCAATGAAAATATAGCGTGGTCATGCGGAGATAACGGTGTTATACTGCATACCACTAACGGCGGTACAAGCTGGGTTCAGCAGGTTTCAGGTACAACAAATGATCTTTATTGTATTTGTTTTATGGAGACCGCAGGCGGTCCGGTTATGGCTGTAGGTGAAAGCGGTATAATATTAAGAACAACGAATTTCGGTACAAACTGGATCACTATTCCCTCACCGACTACAAGAACACTCAGGGATATAAGTGATTATAACTTTGTGGCAGTTGGCGATAGCGGAGTGATCTTAAAAAGTTCTAACGAAGGATTAAATTGGGTTACCTTACCGAGTCCGACCACACAGCAGTTAAACGCAACATCAGCAATATTCGCTAATTATATTGTAGGCAATAACGGCACCGTACTTAGGGGTTTTTCATCAGATACAAATTGGGTATTAACATCAAGCGGAACGGGTGAAAACCTGTATGGAGTACCCCTCTTTGGCAATACTGATATTACCATCGGTACAGGCGGGATAATCTGGCGTAGCACAAACTTTGGAACAACATGGTTTGGGCAGAACAGCAACACCAGTGTAACTTTAAGATCGGTGGAATATTCTGTTAACAATGCATCCAGAATTTATATCTGCGGTGATAACGGCACAATAATAAAATCCACAAACAGTGGGGCTGTATTCGGATTCCAGACAACATCTACAACACAAAATTTAAATTCAATTTTCTTTTACTTGAGCGATAACCGCGGCTATGCGTGCGGAAATAACGGCACAATTCTGAAAACAAATGACGGCGGCGGCACAATAATTACTTCAATAAATAACTCGGGTGAATTGCCCTTGAAATATTCACTAAAGCAGAATTATCCAAATCCCTTTAATCCTGTTACCAGTATCCGGTTTAGTCTGGCAATAGGCGAATTGACAAAAATTTCAGTTTATGATATTACAGGAAAAGAGACTATGGTTTTGATAAACAGATTTTTAAATGCCGGAGAGTATGAAGTTACATTTGACGGGTCAAATTTCTCCAGCGGTGTTTATTATTATATACTCAAATCCGGGGAGTTCACCCAAACTCGAAAAATGATCATGGTTAAATAAAAACCTCCAGAATTATACTAAAACCTATTAATTTGAAATCTTAATACTTAAATCCTGTGCAGTAATTTCAGCTGATATCTAAAGAGAATTTAAAAAAAAGGTATTTTTGCAGAAATTAGCTCATGATCACTCTTTTCCCTCATATAATTATCATAATTTCGATTGAACTAAGTCATAGGATTACTCACCGGTAATGCGGTATTTTATATTGAATTATTGTGATTTCTAAGTTAATAATCCAATGAAAAATACTCTATTAGTTTTATTGATCTTATCAAGCATATTTCCCTCCAATGTATTCACTCAAAATAATTCTTCTGAAAAGCAGAAGGCATATGAGTACATCGATTCAAAGGGAGAAGTTTATTTTTCCTTTGAAGTTTTTGATAAAACCAGGATAAATGAAATATCAAAAATTATTTCAGTTGATAATGTAAAAGGAGAAACAGTATTCGCATATGCAAACAGATCTGAATTCGAAGAATTCCTGAATCTGTGTATTCCGTTTACTGTGCTTCCTCATCCGGGGGATGTGAATTTTGATCTGAATATGAAAAACTCTCCTGCTGAACTAATGGAATGGGACTCTTATCCAACTTATGATGCTTACATAGCTATGATGAACCAGTTCGCTGCAAGTTACCCAAACCTTTGCAGAATAGTTAATATCGGAACAACTGTTCAGGGCAGGCAAATGCTTTTCGCGGTAATTTCAGATAATGTAAATACTCCTGAGGCTGAGCCAAAAGTAATGTACACTTCATCAATGCACGGTGATGAAACCACAGGCTATGTTTTAATGCTAAGGCTTATCAATACGCTTCTTGCCGGGTACGGCTCTGTAACACAATACAGTAACCTGATAAATAATACTGAAATATGGATAAATCCGCTGGGCAACCCCGATGGCACATACCGTACCGGAAACAACACTGTTAACGGAGCAATACGGGGTAATGCAAATAATATTGATCTCAACAGAAACTATCCCGGTACAGATTATTACGGCAACCCAAATCTACAGCCTGAAATAATAAATTTTATGAATGCTTCAGGTACAAATTACTGGCGCCTTTCAGCGAATTTTCACGGAGGTACTGAAGTTGTTAATTACCCGTGGGATTGCTGGTCAAGACTTGCTTCTGATGATGCATGGTGGATCCGTGTTTCCAGAAGATTTGCTGATACAGTACACCAATATGCCCCTTCAAATTATATGAATGAATACGTTAACGGCATAACCAACGGTTATGCATGGTATTATGTGCACGGCTCCAGGCAGGATTATCAGATATATTTCAGACATGGAAGGGAAAGCACGATTGAAATTTCTGATACAAAACTTCTCCCTCCGGCACAGCTTCCTGCGCATTGGGAATATCTTTACAGGTCACTTATTGCTTACCTGGAACAGGTGCACTTTGGGATAAATGGACAGGTAACAGATTCACTCACAAATGCTCCACTAAAAGCTAAAGTTACGATCACGGGTTTTGATTTGGATAGCTCTGAGGTTTATTCCGATAGCCTGTTCGGTATGTATTACAGGATGATAATCGCCGGAACATACAATCTCACTTTTTCAGCTCCCGGTTACTACAGCAAAACTATACAGAATGTTACAGCAGTAAATGACCAGGCAACAGTACTGAATGTACCACTCAGACCCATCACAACAGGAGTAACAGGCAATACAGGTTTGCCCAAAGAATACACGCTGCATCAGAATTACCCAAATCCTTTCAATCCCGCAACAAAAATAAAATTTGAAATTAGCGGAACATCGGTGGAACAGACATTCCTTTCTGTGTATGATATACTGGGCCGTGAAGTTGCAATTCTAATTAACGAACATTTACAACCCGGCGCATATGAAGTTGATTTTGACGGAAGTAATTTTCCAAGCGGAATATATTTTTATAATATAACAACAGAAACATTCAGCGAAACTAAAAGAATGGTACTAATAAAATGAAAAAACTATTAGCGGCTGCTTTAATAGTCTGTTCTGTATTTCTGTCAACACATATTTTAAACAGTCAAAATCTGAAAGCCTTTAATAATGGGGTCTCTCAGAAAGTGCATTTATCCGGCATGGTCAATACATTTGCCGGTAACATAAAACATTCATATGATGTATTGAATTATAAACTGCAGTTAAACGTATATGACTGCTTCAAAACACCGTTCCCGAAAAGTTTTTCTGCATATGAATTAATCACTCTCAGGGTTGATTCGGTCATTAATTCTATCAGATTAAACGCTGTAAATAATTCACTTTTTGTTGATTCTGTAAGGCTTTTAAATTACTCACTACTGAGTATATCTCACTCATCCAATATTCTGTCAGTAGTACTCAATCGGTATTATAATCCGGGTGAAATAGTTAACATAGAAATTTATTACAGGCATAAAAACATTTATGATTCTGCTTTTCATGTTAATAACGGACTGGTATATACGGACTGCGAGCACCAGGGCGCCAGGAAGTGGTTCCCATGCTGGGATAAACCATCGGATAAAGCAACTACGGATATAACAGTGAAGGTACCTTCAAATGTACTTCTTGGCTCAAATGGTCTTTTAAGGGATTCATCCAAAACCGGAGATACAATTTATTATCATTGGGTAAGCCGTGACCCGATGTCCACATACTTAGTCACAATTGCAGGAAGTACTGATTATAATCTTGAGATCAGATACTGGCCAAAATTATCAAATCCATTAGATAGTATTCCTATACGGTATTACCCAAAACCCGGCGAAACATATGCAAATGTGAGAGATTCGATGAATATGTTAGTCGATTTTTATTCCTCCAGATTCGGAGAATATCCGTTTGAAAAAATTGGTTTTGCAAGCTCCGATAACCAGGCGATTGGATGTATGGAAAATCAAACCCTTATAACTATGTATCCCGGAACATGGGTACTATGGGGGGCTGGCCATGAATTTTCGCATCATTGGTTTGGTGATCTCATTACATGCGGTACGTGGGCCGATGTTTGGCTGAACGAAGGATTTGCAACTTATTGCGAAGCATTATGGTATGAAAATCTTCTTGGAGTTAATGAGTATAAGAATGCAATCAATCTGCAGGCACAGACTTATTTCACGGGTAATAATGGCAGGCCGATCTATAATCCGGAATGGATAGATAATGAACCTAATAATATATGGACACTTCTCTATTATCCATTGATGTACTCAAAAGGGTCCTGCGTTCTATACATGCTAAGAAATGTATTGGGAGATAGTTTATTTTTTGATGTTATTCACAGTTATGTAACCGATACAAATTTCACATTTAAAAACGCTGTGACTGATGATTTTACCGCAAAGATTAACCAGGTTACCGGTCAGGATTATTCATGGTTCATTAATCAATGGGTAAAGCAGCCCAATCATCCTATTTACCAGAACAATTGTAATTTCATAAACCTTGGCGGCGGAAACTGGAGAGTAAATTTGGTTGTAAGACAAATTCAGATAAATACTCCTTTTCATAAAATGCCAGTTGAAATTAAGGTTCATTTTACAGATTCAACTGATACTTTGATGACTGTATTCAACAATTCAAACATTCAGTTGTTTTCTTTTGATTTTAATAAGCAGCCAGACTCATTGAATTTTGACCCTGACAATAAAATAATACTGAAGCAAGGAACAACTACTATTGGAATTACTGTGATTTCTGATATAATCCCAAAAAGGTTTGAACTTTCGCAAAACTATCCCAATCCGTTCAATCCGGCAACTAAGATCAAATTCAGCATTCCAAAAACTTCACAGGTTAAAATTGTAATTTACGATCTGCTGGGCAAAGAGATCAAAATACTTGTAGGTCAGCAGTTAAATCCAGGTGAATATGAAACTGATTTTGATGGGAGTAATTTTCCAAGCGGTGTCTATTTCTATAGATTAACCGCAGGCAGTTTTTCAGCAATAAATAAAATGGTGCTTCTAAAATAAAAAAATATTATGAAAATACTTAGTTTCATAATCATTGCATTTGTTTCAGTTTTATTATTTTCATGCGCAGCAGAAAAAGAAAAATTCACGGAAGAGCAGAAGAACTACACACTTCCTGAAACATATAATAAGATATCCCAACCCGGCTTAATATATGTTTCTCATATTTCGAACAATTTTGTAAGTGTATTTGATCCTGCAGAGATGAAGCTCATAGGTAAAATACCTTCCGGCAGCGGCGCCGATATGTGTTTAATTTCCGCAGATGGTACTAAAGGATATATCACAAATTTTCATTCAAATGATATAACCGTTTTTGATACCAAAACCAATAAAACAATTACCAGCGTTAAATGTGCCGAGCATCCCGCATCAATGCTTGAATTTCCTGAACAGAAAAAACTCCTGGTAACTCACCAGTCAGGTAGTCCTGTAAATATTATCAATACGGCGGATAATTCCGTTACTGCCATGGGAGAAATTTGCACAGGCATTATGTACTACATTAAAGAGCATGGAAAAATTTACATTCCGCAGATATTCACGCCGTATATTTTTATTCTCGACCCGGTTACTTTCCATGTAACCAAACGTATCGAAACTCCGGGCAGACCAATGGCTATGGCTTTCACCACTGATAACAAATTCGGTTACCTGGCGAACTTTGACTCAGCAGAAGTTGCGAAAATAGATATCGAAAAAGATTCAGTAATACTAAAAATTAAAAATATTCCCTCACCAAGGGGTATAACCGTAACACCTGATAACAAATATGTACTGGTAACAAATGTTGTGGATAATTCTTTAACCATAATTGATATAAACACCGATACTGTGATAAAGACACTCTACGGTCTTCGTATGCCAACATGGGTAGTCACAACCAAAGACGGTAAATACGCAATAGTATCAAACCAGGGAGCTGCTTCACTCGCTATTATTGATCTCGCAGTTCTTGAAATAACTAAAAGCGTACCAACAGCAGAAAACCCGATAAGTTTGTTCATGGATAACAGATAAAGCAATATTTTCCCGCTCTTAATTTTATAAGGTGATAGTATCCTGTCACCTTATTTTTTTATATAAAATTCAACGTCAATTTTTCGGTGGAAGTACATTAGAAACAAAGTTATATTTGGATCAAATAATAAAAATGGACCAAAATGGCAAATAAAGATTATGTACTTGGCGTCAGCGACTATGAACTAAACAGGCTTAAATTCCAGCATGGCGTATGGAAAGAAATTACGGATACTTTCCTTGATAAGCTTGATATCACAAATGGTTCAAAAATACTTGATGCGGGAGCTGGCCCGGGATTTGTTGCAATGGATCTATTGGGCAGAGTTGGCACAACAGGAGAAATTACAGCATTGGAACCCTCTGAAATGTATGTTAACTACGCGCGCGATTATGCGAAAGAAAATAACATACCGAACATGAAAGTTGTTCACGGTACAGTTGAAACTGCCGAATTGCCCCGTGAATATTACGATGTGATTTTTGCAAGATGGGTAATTTCTTTTGTGCCAGATGCTGATACATTCCTTGAAAAGCTCTTTGCATCATTAAAACCCGGCGGCATTATAGCTTTTATGGATTATGCCTACGAAGGGCTTGCGTTATTCCCCAAAGGAGGAGCCTTTGACAAAATGGCTGATGCTGTGCGCGCTTACTGGGTGCATGGCGGCGGTGATCCGTACATTGGCGCACGGCTGCCAAAAATGTTCCGCGAAAGAAATATTGATATGAAGGAATATTATCCTGTTGCACAATGCGGCGGACCCTCGAGCGGTGTTTTCCAATGGGCTGATAAATTCTTCACAGTACATATTCAGCAGATGGTTGACCTGGGCATAATTTCTCAAAACAATGGTGATGCAATGCTTGCAGACTGGAATGCACATAAACAGAACAAAGATTCTGTATTTATCTCGCCAACAATTACGGTTATTTTGGGGAAGAAGTGAACACGGAAAACACATTAATTCCCAAAACAAACTGAAGATAACATATCGCAAGAAGCGCTACAAATATCACAAATGTAATGTAGCTAAGTACAGAAACAGAAAGTCCTTTTAATATACCCTTACCCCATCCCAATCCTGAAAAAGTTTTTACTGCTATAATATAATATATCATATTTACAGCAAACCTTGCATTCCAGAACCTGATATCTATCATTGAAAGCAGCATCAGCACAACTGAAAATACCAGAGTTGTTGCGACCCAGTAAAAAGATGCGGCAAGAGCTTCTGCGTAGTTTATACCCTTCTTCTTCCTGAAGAAAAGGTACAGAAAGAAAGCAAAAAAAACCGGCATAAAGTAGTTGAGGTAATTGACATATTGGGCAACCAAATGCTGAATTTCAACCACCCGTTCCTGAACTTTATCGCTATCGCTCTTTATTGTGTAATTAAGGAATGCAAAATATTTTTCACTCATGCGATGGAACACAATAACAAAAAGGGTCTGTATGAAAATAAAATAAGAAAATGGCTTTACGAAAAGTTTCCGCTTTCCTTGTATGTAATCGCTGGCTGTCCTGCCCGGTTTAAAAAGTAGGCTTTTGAATGTCTTTAATATTGAGCTTTCCCAGTGCCAGATACCATGTGTGATATCGCGCACAATTGATTTTACCTCAAGCCGCTTTACCCTTTCCTGCCCGCAGTGGTGACAGTACTTACCTTCAAGTTCACTGCCGCAGTTAGTACATTTATCCATTTACAAATATAAAATATATTTCATTGAATTACTTTACAATTTAAGGGATATTGCGGGATGTTATCCTGGCTAAACAAGATTCCCAATCACCGCAAAGGGCTAATTTACATTTCCTTCACGGCATTCCTGTGGAGTACAAGCGGTTTCTTCATCAAATATCTGACCATTAACGCATTCCAGATATCTTTCTTCCGGTCTCTAATTGCGGCGCTGACGGTTTTTTTCATAACCATGGCGCGCAAAAAAAAGCTGAAGTTTGAATTCGATAAGGTCTCAAACTTCGCCGCAATTTTCTACGCGGGAATACTGATACTCTTTGTGATTGCCACTAAAATGACAACTGCCGCAAATGCCATATTCCTGCAGTTCACAGCTCCAATGTACCTTGTGGTACTGGAGCCGCTATTGCTCAAAACAAAATTTGATTCCAAAAATGTGGTCACAATTATCATTTGTATTTTCGGGATGATGCTTTTCTTCTTCGGAAAGCTTGAGCTTGGCAACATTTACGGCAACCTGCTTGCGATCGCCTCCGGGATGTGCTTTGCGATGTTCAGTCTGCTGCTTAAATACAAAAAAGTTAAACACAAAAACGATAACACGCTGAACAATGTAATAATGGGAAATGTACTGGTCGCGGTAATTGCGTTCTTTGTTGTGTTCCCTGATTTCACTCTTGACCTTACGCAATCTTTAATACTGCTATACATGGGCGCAATTCAGATAGGCGTTAGCTATATTATATTTAACGAAGGCATAAAATACGTATCGGCAACGGAATCGATGATCATAGCCACGCTCGAAGCGATATTTAACCCGATATGGGTATTTGTCGGTATCGGAGAAATGCCTTCGGTATACTCAATTGTCGGCGGACTCATAATCTTTGCAGCAATCATCTGGCGTAACTTCAGCAAGAAAGAAAAATCATTGATAATAGAGTGAATTACAATTAACAATTATCATTGAACAATCAACAATGAGCAAATAAAGTTACATAATTATCAACTGTCAACTATAAATTGTAAACTATCAAATGAAACTACAAAAATACGAATGCACGCAATGCGGCTCACATGATTTTACTGAGCTTGGTGAAAGCAAAATTAAGTGCAATTACTGCTCAACTACATACCACGTGAGCGAACCGGCGGGAAACAAACCAAAGGTAATTATCGGCAAAGGGGCAAATGTTGTGTTTGGCAAAAGCTCAAATGTCACAATAAAAGGCGGCGTTGAGATAAAGGAAGGTGCAAATGTACAGTTCCTTGGCAAACTCGATATCCTTGAGCTTGGCGATGAGGAAAAGATAAAAAATTCGGAGTTTTATAAGCTGAAAAAGGGGGAGTTAAACCCGAAATAAATGAAAACGAATAGAATTTCCATTAAAGCAAAGGTTGAATAATTATATTACAATATTGATAATTTTCAGCTAAATTGACAATTAGTATCATCTAATGATACACATAAAACTTTTATTTTACATAATTTTATAAAAAACAATACTGCTATACAAAAATGGAATATTCACTATTAAAAATATTAACTAGACTACAATTAAACGATAAATTAGGTCTAATTAAATCTCAAAATTATCAGAATTTTTCTTATAGGACAATTAATGC
>JABFSP010000127.1 GCA_013140565.1 Ignavibacteria bacterium | reverse complement strand
CCCTTTTAGGTTGTAATATTTAATTTATAAAATGACTATTTTATAAATTAATGAATGTAAAAACATCAAATCACAAATCATGAAAAATGTCCCCAAAAATTTTTTAAAAAGTATTAGGAAAGACAACACCATGAAATTAAATTGCAGCAGTAATAAAATGAAAATAAAATTAATAATACCAATTATCATGCTATTATTGCTGCTGCCGGAAATAAATGACCTTAGAGCCCAAACGAGCTTTTTCTGGCAGCATCCCTTGCCAACTGGTAATGACCTGGAAGCAGTAAAATTCATTAACCAGCAGACAGGCATTGCAGTAGGAGCTGCAGGCACAATAATGAAAACCACCAATGGCGGAATGAACTGGGAAGTTCAGCCCTCGCCAATATATGCCTATTTATGGGATGTGACATATGTTGATTTAAATATATGGATCATAGTAGGAGTTGATGTATCATCGGGCAACAATGGAATAATACTCAGGACAACCAATGGCGGAACGAACTGGAGTATTGTCCTGAATCAGAGTGACGCAAATTATAAAGGAGTAGATTTCCCGAGTCCGAATGCAGGATATGTTGTAGGCGCAGGGACTGTACATAAATCAACTGACCAGGGAGCCACATGGGTATTGCAGCCAACAGGATTAGGTAACTTTTATACCGTAGATTTTTATGATGACGTAATCGGTGCCGCGGCTGGTATGAACAGTCTTAGGATCACAACAAACGGCGGCGTAAACTGGATCGCGCAAAATGGAGTTATTGAATTTATGTTTGATCTGTGCGCCGGGATATCTTGTACTGGTCCTTCGACTATACTAGGAGGCGTAGATGCCGCAGTTTCTGATTATATTATTAAAACAACAAATGGAGGTCTGAACTGGATAAATTACCATAATTTTCTCAGCTTAAATGGGGAGTTAATGAGAGATATGGAAATGGTAAATAATACAGGTTTTATTACTTATAATAATGGAAGGATACATAGAACCACAAGTGGTGGATTGAACTGGACATTGGATGCTAATTTTATGTTATCATACCCCAGGGGTTCATTACTTTTAAGTGTTAACATGCTTGATGAAAATATAATTTATCTTGCAGGAGGAGGAGGAGCTGTAATTAAGAGCAGTAATTCAGGTTTGAACTGGAATTATCTAACAGGCTACCAAACTGATCTTACCGGTATTCAATTTCTTAATGTGAATACAGGTTTTGCTTCGGGTGATGGCGGGACAATTTTTAAGACAACAAACTCAGGCAATAACTGGATTGAATTACAATCCGGCTACTTAAAGAACCTGAATTCATTATATTTCGCTGATATAAACACAGGGTTTGCAGCAGGTGATAGTGGCTTAGTTATAAAAACTTCCAATGGTGGTTTAAACTGGGTATCACAAATCAGCGGAACAAATAAAAACCTGTTATCTGTCTTTTTCACTAATTCCAATACCGGGTATGCAACGGGGGGAGAAAGAAACAACGGGCAGGGAGTAATAATTAAAACCACTAACGGCGGTGATAACTGGTTTACCCAGTTAAGCGGTTCTTCAATGAATTTTACATCATTATTTTTTCATAATTCTGATTCAGGTTTTGCAGTTACAAATTCTAATTTGTATAAAACTACAAATGGTGGAGTTAACTGGAATGCAATTGCAGGTCCCGAAGGTTATGATATTCATTTTACCAATAATTTAACCGGTTATGCAATGGGCTCAAATCCAAACGTTTACAAAACAACTAACGGGGGAAATAACTGGTTTATTGTCAGCACAGGATATAATAACGCATATTTTGGGATACAATTTTTTGGAGATTTCGGAATTGCAGCAGGAAATCTTGGAAGGATCTTGAAAACAACCAATGGCGGTGTAAACTGGACTGAAATTCCAAGAATAACGGAAAATCAATTACGTTCAGTTCATTTTATTGACGCTAATACCGGATATATTGCAGGTTATCATGGAGCAATCTTAAAAACCACTAACGGCGGGCTGTCTTTTTTGCAGGCAAACAATGAAATAATTCATAAGAGTTACCTGCTTCACCAGAACTATCCAAATCCGTTTAATCCGACAACAAAAATTAAATTTGAGGTACCTATAAATCACGCAGGTAGACTCTCAAATGTAAAACTAATTGTATTTGATATGCAGGGTAAAGAAATTGCAAAATTGCTTGACGAAGAATTAAGCGCGGGAGTTTATGAAGTATCATTTGACGGCAGTTTACTCTCTTCAGGAGTGTATTTTTATAAAATTGAAACTGATAATTTTTCTGAGACAAAAAAAATGATCCTGGTGAAATAAAACGGCAATTGCTTTTACGGTAAATCTTTAATGTAAAATAGCATTGATAAAAACTATTTAACCAAGAATCATTCCAATGACAGTGTTTTTTAAAGAAAACGTTCCTTTATTTATTAAAAATCAAAGTTTGGTATTTCATTTTAATTCTCCCCGTCTGTTTAGTATTTGATTCTATAAAGAATTCAATTTAAATTGTAGTATAGATTTAAAATATCAGGCATGTTTTCCCGATTCACAAATCAGAAAAAATGTCCCCAAAAATTTTATAAAAAGTATTAGGAAAGACCGCACCATGAAATTAAATTGCAGCAGTAATAAAATGAGAATAATAATAACACTATTAAACATTATGATATTATTGCTGCTGCCGGAAATAAATAACCTTAATGCCCAAACGAGCTTTTTCTGGCAGCATCCCTTACCGACAGGCAACCAGCTTGAAGCGGTGAAGTTTATAAACCAGCAAACAGGTATTGCCGTTGGCGCTGCAGGCACGATAATGAAAACCTCCAATGGCGGGTTGAACTGGGTAGTACAGGCCTCACCAATATATGCCTTTTTATGGGATGTAACTTATGTTGATATAAATATATGGATCGTTGTCGGGGTTGATGTTTCATCCGGTAATAACGGTATAATACTGAGGACTACAAACGGCGGAACGAACTGGAGTATAGTTCAGAACCAGAGCGGGGCAAATTATAAAGGAGTTGATTTCCCAAGTCCTAATGCCGGATATGTAGTTGGCGCAGGTACAGTACATAAATCAACTGACCAGGGTGCAACATGGGTATTACAGCCAACAGGCTTAGGTAACTTTTACACCGTAGATTTTTATGATGATCTAATTGGCGCTGCTGCCGGCACAAATAGTCTAAGAATTACCACAAATGGCGGCGTAAACTGGATCGCTCAAAATGGAGTTATTGTATTCCCACTTGATCTTTGTGCTGGAATATCATGTACAGACCCACAAACAGTAGTAGGAGTAGTTGGTTCATCTCCATCATACATTATCAGGACGACAAATAGTGGACAAAACTGGACAAATTATCAAAATTTTTTGAATTTAAACGGTGAAATAGTCCGTGATATGGAAATGGTAAATAATACAGGTTTTATTGTTTCTAATAATGGCAGAATTTTGAGGACCACTACTGGTGGCTTAAACTGGACAATGGATACTACTTTTATACTACCCTTTCCAAGAGGATTATTATTCCTGAGTGTAAATATGCTGGATGAAAGTACGGTATATTTAGCTGGCGCGGGTGGCGCAGTGCTAAAGAGTATTAATTCAGGGTTAAACTGGAATTATTTAACTGGGTATCAATCAGCTCTCAGAAGCATCCAATTCCTTAATGTGAATACAGGGTACGCCTCAGGAGATGGCGGTACAATTTTTAAAACAACAAATTCAGGAAATAACTGGCAGGAAATAAACTCAGGTTTTGTTAAAAATCTTTATTCACTTTATTTTACAGACGTAAACACCGGTTATGCGGCAGGTGATAGCGGTATTGTTATTAAAACTTCCAATGGCGGTGTGAACTGGACAGCTCAATCAAGCGGAACAGATAAGAATCTGCTGTCAATTGTTTTTACAAATTCAAATATTGGTTATGCTACAGGTGGTGAAAACAATAACAGTCAGGGAGTGATTATCAAAACAACCAATGGAGGTGTTAATTGGCTTACTCAGTTAAGCGGTTCTTTATTGGACTTTACATCATTATATTTTCTAAACTCAGATACTGGTTTTGCGGTTACAACATCCAACTTGTATAAAACAATAAATGGTGGAGTAAACTGGAATGCAGTTAGCGGTGTTGAGGGGTATGATATATATTTTATCAATAGCTTAACCGGTTATGCAATGGGATCAAATGCGAATGTATACAAAACAACTAATGGTGGAGATAATTGGTTTATTTCCAGTACAGGATATAATAATGCTTATTTTTCTATTCAATTCTTTGGAGAGTTTGGTATAGCCGCAGGTAATAATGGCAGAATAATGAGAACAACTAATGGTGGGGTAAACTGGACAGAAATACCCAGGATTACGGAAAATCGTTTATTATCTATATATTTTACTGACGCAAATACAGGTTATATTGCAGGTTATTTTGGCGCTATACTTAAAACTACTAATGGCGGGCTATCTTTCCTTCAGTCAAACAATGAGATAATCCCGAAGAGTTACTTTCTTCACCAGAACTATCCAAATCCGTTTAATCCTTCAACAAAAATTAAATTTGAGGTACCTGTAAATCAAGCAGGCAGAAACTCAAATGTAAAACTAATTGTATTTGACACGCAGGGTAAGGAAATTACCCGTCTGATTGATGAAGAATTAAGTACAGGAGTTTATGAAGTATCATTTGACGGAAGTTTATTCTCTTCGGGGGTATATTTTTACAGGTTTGAAACAGATGATTTTATAGAAACAAAGAAAATGATCTTAATAAAATAAAAAACATAGCTTTCTAAAATAATTTTTTTCCATCTATTCCGGATAGATGTCTAATTAACAGGCACAGAGATAACAGATAACCTTGGTCAATATGCTCCAGATGCATATTTATTAA
>JABFSP010000347.1 GCA_013140565.1 Ignavibacteria bacterium | reverse complement strand
AGGACCATAATCTTGACATCTATTAATTATAATTTTTTTATCTTTATCATTAACAATAATAAATTGCAAAATCTCACTAGGTATAATTATTATCTGATTTTTATAATAATAAGGTATATTAAGATAATTAAAGCAGTCTGTAATGATCTTTTCATTTATCTTTAATTTTATTGACTAAAAATACTCAATATCTTAAGGAAATGAAATAGTAATTATTGTAAATAATTGTATATTCATCCGATGACTTTAAGCCTGACTGGCTTTGACAGTTCATCGGATGAATTGTTATTTAATTAATACCATACGCTTAGTTTCAACAAAATCATTAGTTACCAATGAGTAGAAATACACCCCGCTGGCAAAACCCGAGCCATCCCAATCAACTGAATAGCTGCCGGGTTTAAGCTGCTCATTTACGAGTATAGTTACTTCACGGCCGAGGAGATCGTAGATTATTATTTTAGCGATAGACTGGTTAGGGATATCAAACTTTATTTTTGTAACCGGGTTGAACGGGTTTGGATAGTTTTGGTAGAGGAAGAATGACAAAGGGATATTTTCATTATTTGAGAAAACACCTAAGATAATCCCGCCTGCATTCGTTGTCTTTCTTATCATTCCTCCACTGCCAACAATAAAACCTGTGTTTGAATTCAAAAACGAAATTGAATTTATATTGTTTGTTAGATTAATATTTTGATAACCCCAGTTTGCACCAAAATTTGTAGTCTTATATATTCTGCCAAAATCTCCTGTTATATAACCAACTGACGTACTTGTAAAAACAATATCATTCAGTGTTATCTGCGATAATGGTAAAGTAACATTGGCCCAGCTAACCCCTCCATTCGTCGATTTTTTTAGGATTAAATTCTCTCCGACTATAAATATTGTATCGAAACTTGTAGCTGATATCGAATTCAAATTACTTGTTGTTCCAGAAGGTAAATTAACCCAGTTATTGCCACTGTTTGTTGTTTTTAATACTAAGCCGCTATCACCAACTATATATACGGTATTAGAATTTTGCTGCAAAATATCATTTTGATTAGTCGAAGTGTTAGATTGCACAGAATACCATGAAATTCCCAAATTAGTAGACTTTACAATTTTCCCAGAATCTCCGACTACATAACAAATATTATTTAAGAATTGAACAGAATTAAAACTCAAATTTGTATTTGAAATTTCAGAAAACCAATTTGTTCCCTGGTTGGTGGTTTTTATTACTACGCCACTATCTCCTACGGCAATACCAATAAGTGAATCAGCAAAATCGACCGAATTGAGTTTATGTGTATTATTATTAAATCCAGGGTACCATATTCCATCACAATATTTCATTATTATTCCGCTATCGCCCACTGCAAATCCTAAAATATCGTTTACCATTATTACAGAGTTAAAATTTTTCCTGTACGCATAATTTAATGTTTCAAAACTAGAACCCTGGTTTTTCATTTTCAATAAAATCCCATTATTACCTGCGACATATCCAGAATCAAAATTCATTAATGCAATATCATTTAACAATTGATTTGGTGCAATCCTCATAACTTCCCAATTAACACCGGCATTTACAGTTCTTAATACACAACCCGAATCACCGATAGCATAACCATTATTTATATCAGTAAATTCCATTTCTGAAAAAGATTTTGGCCTCAAAGGCAGTATTAATTCAGTCCAATTATTACCACTATTAGTTGTTTTATATATTCGCCCAGGGGAAGGATTTGCATAGTATCCATTTCCGCAAATAAAACCTGTAGTTGCATTCGTAAAATAGAGTGATCTCAATTGATAGTAGGGTGAAATTTGTTGTGTATTCCATGTATTGCCAATATTTGTACTTCTTGAAAATAACCCAAATTCTCCTGACAAATAGATTATATTGGCATCTACAATAAACACTTTTAGCACACCTGCAGAAATTCCTGGACTGGATGTTGAGAAACTATTTCCCCCATCTGTAGTTTTATATAAATTATTCCAAATGTTTATTTCTCCATTTAAAAAACCAGTGTATTCATTAACAAAATTTATTGAAGGCCAGAATGGCGAAGTAGCTGTATTAAGAGGTAGAATAGACCAAAAATTTCCAGCATCAATAGTTTTCCATAGATTTGGATATCCGACAACATATCCCGTATTATTAATAAATTTTAGTGAAGCAAATGCAGTTGCGTTTGCATGAGCAACTACAATCCATGATTTTCCTCCATTGGTAGTTTTAATACAAAAACCTCTATTATTGTTAGCGTCCCAACCGCAGCTATATCCTGTACTTGGATTCACAAATTGAATTTCGTTAAACTTCGCAGTTGTCGAAAGCGGGTTCTGCCAAAACCAACCACTTTGAGAAAATATATTAATTGCCGAGAGAATTAATAGAAAGGAGAATAAGTATAGTTTTTTCATAACCTAGGAATTTTGGTTATTCAAAATTAAATGCTTTTTTAAGGAAAAACAATAGATTATGGTTGGCGAAATTTTACGAAAAAAGGACGCTTTTGGCGTCCTTACTTTAAATAAAATCAATTACGTAAACCGAATGAGAGCCTTCCTTCCTCCCACTACGCGGGTTTAAGGCGTGGCGTTCCTGACTTCGTCAGTTCACTCAGGATTTGCTTAATATGCCCACTTGACCCAAATTGCGCCCCATGTATACCCGGCACCAAAACTTGAAAGAATGAGGTTATCACCTTTTTTGATTTTGCCGTCAGCCCAGTATTCACTAAGGCATAACGGGATTGTAGCCGCTGTTGTGTTGCCGTATTTATGGATATTCACCATAACTTTATCCTGCGGCAGACCCATCCTATCGGCGCATGCCGTAAGTATGCGCATGTTCGCCTGGTGCGGTACAAGGTATGAAATATCTTCGGACTTCAGTCCGTTTGCAACCATAATATCATGCGATACATCAGCCATTCCTTTAACAGCATCTTTGAATACATGTTTGCCTTCCTGGTAAACATAATGCCAGTCATTATCAACAGTTTCATGTGATGATGGATTCAGGCTTCCGCCGCCAAGCATGTTAAGATATTTGCCGCCTTTGCCATCTACGTGCATGATAGTATCCATAATTCCAACGCTTGTGTCTTCGGATGGTTCAAGCAGAACGCAGCCTGCTCCATCGCCAAACAGAACACATGTATTTCTATCTTTAAAATTTGTAATTGTGCTCATTTTATCCGCGCCAACTACCAGTACTTTTTTATACATCCCGCTTTCAATGAACTGCATTCCCGCAACAAGAGTAAATATGAATCCTGAGCAGGCTGCAAGTACATCGAATCCCCATGCCTTTGATGCGCCAATTTTTTCCTGTATCACACATGCTGTTGAAGGGAAAAGCATATCGGGTGTAACAGTACCTACCAGAATAAGTTCAATATCATCAGCTGTGATTTTGCGTCTTTCAAGAAGCATTTTTATAGCTTCAACAGCCATAAAAGACATTGGCTCACCGTTAGTGAGTATTCTTCTTTCGCTGATGCCTGTCCTGGTTTTTATCCACTCATCATTTGTTTCAACTATCTTTTCCATATCTGCGTTGGTCAGCACTGTCTCGGGTACATAGTGACCAACTGCCGTAATAGCAGCCCTGATTTTAGTCATAAATAAATATAAAAATTATAATTTCTGGTTTTAGAAAAAATTTATTATTTGTTACTCACTTTGCGCAGTATAATCCTTAATATCCTTTATCTTCTCGGCAATAATATCATTAATGCCGGCTCTTGCCATTTGTTCAGCCTTCACAGCCATGTTCATTATAGCGCGCGGCGATGACCTGCCGTGCCCGATAATTGAAATTCCATTAATACCAAGCAGCGGAACGCCGCCGTACTCCTGGTAATCAAAATCTTTTAATATATCCTTAAGTGTTCCGTATGCCATCCCCACTTTTAGCTTATTCACAAGACCTCTATCTGCGTAATCTTTAAACTTTGTTTTTAGCAGGCTCAATACGCTTTCAGCGAACTTGAGCACAATATTGCCCGTAAAGCCATCACATACTATTACATCAGTAGTGCCTTTCATGATATCACGTCCTTCAACATTGCCAATAAAATTCAGCCCGCTTTTTTCAAGCAGCTCATATGTTTCAACTGTGACCGTATCACCCTTGGTTTTTTCCTCGCCTACGCTTAATAATCCAATTTTTGGATTATTAATTCCGTATATGTGATTAGCGAACACCGAGCCCATTACTGCGAATTGCAGCAGATTCAGCGGCTTGCAGTCAACATTTGCGCCAACATCAAAAACCATAGTTATACCGCGCTCGGTCGGGAATCTTGAACCGATCGTGGGCCTGTTAACATTTGCAATCCTGCCAAGAGTGAAAAGCGATGCAGCCATAACTGCGCCGGTGTTACCCGCGCTTATAAATGCGTCGGCTTCGCCCGTTTTGCACAGCTTAAGCCCTGAGACAAGTGATGAACCGGGTTTTTTGCGTATTGCCTCCGTGGGACTCTCATCCATGGTGATAACGTCTTCGGCATTGTGTAACTTTATTCTTGAGCTATCGTAAGAGAATTTTTTGAGTTCTTCGTTTATAATACCGGCTTTGCCAACAAGTGTGATATTAATACCATCATTGCTGCGCACAGTTTCAATGGCTCCCGCAACTTCGTTGACAGGAGCATTATCTCCACCCATTGCATCCAGGGAAATGGTGATCTTTTCCGTTGCCCCTTTGCTCAAATTACCGGTCGTTAGTTAAATTTATACTGTTTTGTTGCTTCTGCTAAAAACTGATGGTAAAAAAGAATAACTGCTTAAAACTAATCCAGATGAAATTACTTCTTCGGAATAACTATAGAGCGGTTATCATAGAATCCGCAGCTTGGGCAGACCCTGTGCATTAACTTTGTTTCGCCGCAGTTTGGACAGGCCATTGTGC